>JAQWQN010000220.1 GCA_029244465.1 Pseudomonadales bacterium | reverse complement strand
CATCCTCAGCGAGACTGACTATCCCGCCGTCGATTGTTCCCTCAGCTTCTGATTCGAAGAAGTACAGACCGCCAACCCATCTGAGATTGTCAGTGCTGCCTGATAAACGAAACTCTTGCGAGAACTGCTCAACTTCGGAATCAAATGTCGGCACAATCCCGGCAATCGGACCCAGATCGGTATCCTCACCAAAGTAGCGTTCGTAATTTTCGACAGCAGTAATTGAGGTAAAAGTCATAGACTCATTGACGTCCCAAGAAAAGTTAACGCTGCCACCAGTATTCTTGATAATCAGCGGTGCCCCTCGATCGTAGTCACCTGCCCAGGGATCGCGGTCGGTGTCCCGGTAACCAAAACCATCGCAGCCCGGGCAGGTGCCGTAGAAATCAACGTTGGCTGGCAGGGGAGTGCTGATGTCACCGAGGGCGCCCGCTGGTTGCGTCGCTTGGTGCTGCCAGCTGCCATCAACAGAGTCTTCTTCCGCAAAGTGGAAGTTCACGCTTACGTCGACGGAATCTGATGGAGCAATGGCAAATTGAATTCTGCCTGCGACGCTGTCAGCATCATTTGGATCTTTAACCCCTGCAAAGCGGTTCTTGACATAGCCGTCAAATTTATTTTGTGCAAGAGACAGTCGCAACGCCGCCTGTTCTCCTAGTGGGGCATTGATCGCGAATTCAGATTTAGTCTGATTGTGCTCGGCAATGGAGACATCTATGTATCCTTCGTACTCGCCATAAACGGGTTTCTTCGTAATGAAATGTGCAAGACCGCCGCTGGCGTTACGGCCAAAAAGTGTACCCTGTGGACCACGGAGTACTTCAACTCGCTCGATGTCGAATAGCTGGAAAGTCGCCCCGGCGATGGCACTAACGTAGACGTCGTCGATATAGACGGCGACCGGAGATTCGTTGTTGTCATTGAAATCGTTAAGGGCGACGCCACGTAGTGACAAATTGGCATTATTGCCTTCCGCAGTAGGGGTGCCAAAGGTCATCCCAGGTGTGTGAGCCACAATGTCGATGCTGTTTTGAAACCCAAGCTGCTTTATTTGGTCTCCTGAGAAAGCGGTGATCGCAATGCCGACGTCTTGGACAGACTGCTCTCGCTTCTGGGCGGTGACGACCACTTCTTCCATGATCGCGGACTCTGCAGCAGAGGCCTCGGTCCACAACACGGACGATATCGCGAGCAGGGCGATTGATTTAAGTTTCATTGTTTTTCGTTTTTCTCCGTTCTATTCTCAAAGGGTAGTGAGTTGGGGGCGTTCTGCATTCGTGACCAGATTCATGAGCTGATCGATTAAAAGTGATTTGATGTGTTTAGCTCTGTGTTCGTGACTTTTTCCATACCCGATGAATACGGTGTGGCCTTCGATCGAGGCGCTTACGGTCAGCGTAATGTCTCGGATCGTTTGCAGGTCGAGATCCGGTCGCAGGATCAAGATAAGGTCGCGCAGGGTCTTCCGGTAGGTACTGTACATTCTCTCCATTTGCCGCTGTGCCCAATCGTGCCGCAATGCCAGTGCCCATAGTTCGGGAAAAAAGTGGGTCGTTGGCCGTTGACCAAGGTCGTCGTAGACGTATTCGAACACCGCGCGTAGTTGCGCTTCTGGTGAGTTGGCCGACACTGAGCGCAGGCGTCTGAATTCGACCAGATAAGGATCGAGCACAAAATCGACTAGGTCTTGTAATAGGTTCGATTTACTCTGGTAGTAATAGTTGAGATTACCTGGTGATATGTTGAGCGAGCGGGCGAGGCCCCGCATCGTAAGCGCAGCCATACCTTGCTCGATGACGATCTGTTTGGCAACTTCCAATATATTGTGCGCCGTTGCCCGACCGTTGGTGTAACTCGCCGTGCCGGGCCTGTTGTTAATTGCATTGTGCAAAGGAGCTTACAGCCAAACTTAGTACGGGCAGACTATATTCGGGTTAGGCTCAAGTTTCTATAGGCTTCGTTTAGCGTATGGTCCATGGCACACGCGACGGTTGGCCTCGTGTCGTGGCAGGGCCACATATTGGAGTAATGTGCGTAAGCAAGCCGGCCGGAGGCGCTTGCTCAGTTAGCGAAGAAACGCATCTATCGCTTGTCTAAATTTACTTGCAGGCAACCAAGGGATACCTTAAAGGTTTGCTACGCTGTCTATTCCGGAAGAGGGTTAATGGAGTCTAAAATCTTGCTGGATCCTGTTGCTGCGCTCCTTGTGTACCGCTCGGTTCGTCTCGGAGGGTGCTCGCTGACTGCCAGTACACCTCGGAGGCACGATGGAGCCGGCACGTCTCCAACATCTACTCGATCATGCTGATGCGCAAAGCGAAGTTCTGGTTCACTGGCTACAACTCCGCTGTTGAAGGTCAGGAACAAGCCAAGATGGAGGATTCTGTCAACAACGGTGGCATGCCTAAAGACCTAGTGGCCATGAACGATAGTGCGAGCAGCGATGGCGAAGGATTGCTCTTGTCCGGCAGATCAGCACCCGGGTTAACGCTCGCGATGGGCAACAGGCGCGGCGCTGCGCGATAACACCATCGGTGAAGAAAGCCCCCGTCATATTTATTGTGCTGATGCTAAGCGCCGCGTCCGCGGCCGCAAATCCTGCGGTCAGCCTACACGTGCGCTGGATCGACTGGCCAAATAAGGATACAAGCGAGCAAGAAATAGACAACTTTGAGGACTATCGAGACTCGAAATTAGAGGCCAACCTGACAACGGCCATAGTCAAAACCTTGCGAGCGGCCAACATTAACACGTTGCCGACAGCAGACCTGATTGTGCAAATCAGGGTTACCGGTACAACCATTGACCGTCGATTCAACGATTCGCTGTATGGCACGGTGAACAATCGACCAACCGAATACACAGGCAAGTATACTGTCGCGGTTCGTCGCGGCGGCGAGACGGTGTCGCGCCACGGCAGCAAGTTCTCGTTCAAATCGAGTTATGGCTCAGGCCGAACGAGCACCAGGATGTCAAAGATCAAGGTCACGGGCTTGGTGAATGACGGGCTGGCCGACCACATCAAAAAAAAGAGTTTTCGAAAAGCCCTGTCAGCACGGCCACTTTCCTTGGAAACGACCAACCAGTAAGCGCTGAACCTTACCCCTTTTGCTCGATGCTCTTGCCGGCCTAAGGGCCACGGTGTTGGGCATCATGCGGCATTCAAGAAATCGTCCAACGCTATTGCAAAGTCGACGGGGTTATCACTGTGCACGTTGTGTGTTGCGCGCGCAATCGTAACAAGCATGCCATTGGGCAGTTCTTCAATCATGCGCTCGGCTGTGTGCGTGGATAGGATCTTGCTTTCCTCACCGCGAAAAAGAAGCGTTGGTTGTTGGATTCGGCGCACGTCTTGCCAAAGCTCCGCTTCGCGCCTGTCGCTGGCAATAGTGACTTTGGTCTCGGACAGTGATGAAGCTGGACGTGGGCGAGTGTCTCTCTTCCAGGTATAACGCCCGTCACTGGTTTGTTTCAGACTGTGAAAAAGACTGTAGCGCAGATGTGCCTCTGCACGATGGGGCATAAACTTTTTCGAGCGGTCGACAAACTCTTCGAAGTGATTGAGGGTATCAGTTTGGTCTCGGTAGTCAGCCATCTCACGTTGGCCCTCTTGCATGCTGACCGGGGCGACATCGACAATCCCAACCGCACGCAGATGTTTACCAAAACGTGACGCGTAGCGAATCGTGTTGATGCCACCCATGGACATGCCAACGAGCGCCAGGTCGGGAAAATCCAAGTAGTCGATGAACGCCTTTGTATCCCTAAGCATCAGATCGCCAGCGTCGAGTGCGAGATCAGTTTCTGGCGTCCAGCCACTGTCCCCGTGGCCACGTTGATCGAGTGCAACGAAGTGATATTTGTGCTGCAACCCCAACACCACCATATCCCATGTATGAGCAGTCAGAGAACCGCCATGCAGCAGTAAGACTGGAGGCGCATCCGGATTGCCCCAATCAAGCCAGTGCAATTCAACGTCGCCAAATTGCGCAGAATGATCCGTGGGTAGGACAAACTTTCGAGGATGAACACCCGCTGCCTCGGCGCACGCTTTCATGATTGTTAGATAGTCTTGCAACCGCACACTCCGGTGAATGTTTGAGCAATCAAGCCCTAGGCTATGGTTGGTAACTCTCCAGGCGTGAAATCCTGCGCGGTCGTCAGTACATGCTCGGCAAATAGACGCATACTCTTTTCTGCTTTTTCGACAGGCATTGAGCCGTATGAAAAAACCGCGATAAAATCATTAGTACCCATCTGATCGTTGACGGATCGAAGTTTTTCTAAGCAGGTCGCCGGACTGCCCCAAATGTGATCCGACAGGTAGATATCGTCAGGGTCGGTATCGGCAGGCAGGGCATTGCGCATCTTCGCCATTTCGCCGTAGTACTCGTAGCCCTTGGTTTTTTGTAGGTGGTCGCCTAAAAACTGGTAGTGGCGCAGCGCGCTGTCACCATATTCCGTCATGTACTGCAACGCACCTTCATGCGCCTCGGCATCAGTTTCTGCGCAGTAAACCCAGCACACGGCGGTGGGTCGTTCAACGCCCCAATCGTGTTCTTTTTCGCGGATCTGGTTATAGCCCGCGAGTTCCTGGCGATGCGCGTCCCAACCGCGCTGCGGAATAAACAAAGGTTTGGCGCCTGCGTGCGCCGCGACCGGCATCGATTGCGGGCTACCCCAAGCGATGTAAAGATTATCGGCGAGGGTCGAGTGCTCTCGTGGCCGGGGTCGCAGACTGGTGCGAGGGATCTGGTAATGCGTACCTTCATAGGAAAACCACTCTTGCGTTATCGCTAACCGCACGACATCGAGTGCCTCGTCGAATCGCTCGCGAGATTCTTCCATTGGGATTCTCAGTCCATTGTACTCACGTAGTCCGAGGCCGCGACCAAATCCAAGCTTCAAGTTACGCCCGTCCAGCATGTGATCGAGCATAACGAATTGCTCAGCTACTTGAACGGGGTCGTGCCATGGCAGCACGACGATCATCGTACCCATATCTATTTTGCTAGTGATGCCTGCAAAGTAGGACAGAAACTGAGTTGGGTTAGTGACCATTGTGTAGGGCGTAAAATGGTGTTCGATCGTCCATAGAGAATTGAATCCCAACGGTTCCACCAAACGTCCGAGATGCAGTTGTTCCCGGTAGATCTGACCATCGTGGATTAACTGCGGCGTGCCTTCGCGGTCAGGATCTGCCTCGACGGCCTCGTAGCGGTCCCAATCGACGTAATTTTGTGCGAATAATGTGACGCCAATCTTGATTGTAATTCCCCTTCCCAAGGTGTCTGACAAGACTAACCTTGTGCGTTGGTGGGGGTCAATCTAAACGAACCTGCACATTGCCCGGTCATTGTGAACCCCGCTTGCCGTCAGGCAATTAGGTTTAGACATCGCTTCGCACAGCTTCAACCTGTCATGACGCAAGCCGATAGTTGAATAAGTTCTATATGCAGGTTTCTGCCTGAATATACTGTGTTCAAACGCCTAGCGTCGGCCCTAAATTGTCGGCCTAATTTTCTGGGCACCCTTGAATAGCAATTCACGAATCGCATCGGTGGCTTTTTCGTGGAAGGCAACGGTAGTTGGGTCGAAATCACCGACAGGTACCGGGGAGTGTTCGAAATTGCCGAAATGGTCTTCGCCGCGCACCAGCGCGGCAGTATCCCATGATATGTTGAGTTGCTGGGCACCGGCCGGCATGTAATGAAACGATAGGCCGATACGGCGGTCACTGGTGGTGTTTGGCCCCGAGGCATGTGCGATACCGATGTTGTGGAACGACATTTCACCGGTCTTGAGGGGCATCGCGATCGAGTCGGCGTCGTCGACATCGACAATTTCCTGGCCCCGGGTGAGCAGGTTGTCATCGTGGTACAGGTCGACGTGTCGCATCGGTTCGCCGCGGTGCGAACTTGGAATTACCTTCATGCACCCGCTATCGAGGCTGGCCGGCGATAGCGCCAGCCAGGCGGTTACCAGTCGGTCCGTGTCTAATCCCCAGTACTGACTGTCCTGATGCCAGGAAACATAATTGCTGCTGTTGGCTTCCTTGATCCAGAACCATGAGTTCCAGCAAAGGATATCGGGTCCGACCAGGTCTTCAACGCAATCCAGGATGGTTTGGTTTCGCATCAAATTATCAACCCATTTAAACAGCAGGTGAGGCTTAGTCCGCATCGGACCCTGAACTGGATGACCGAGTTGCTGTTCGTAGGCTTCCAGTTGCGCACGGTATATCTGCGCTTCTGATTCGCTGATTATGGGTACTGGCGACATATACCCGTGTTGCTCAAAGTGGGCGAGGTCATCGGCACTGAACTGTTGCATGGGCGTGTCCCATTGACAAATCTTCTGGAAAGTTTACACGATACGCCGACATTCACGAACCGATCGGAGCTTAGGCGGTGTTTCAGCGGTGGATGATGTTTTTGTGGCTATCCTGATCATCGCTGACTGGAACAAAGAACGCTCGCGTGATTCTTTCCGGTCAAGCCCGATGCCGCACAGGCTAGCTCGACAAGTCATCCGTCGCGCTGGTGCCCATTCAGCGGGCAGGTAGACATTCGGTAGGCTTGGTGACGGCAAATTCGGTCTTTTTGCGCAGGACCTCTAGCTTGCGGCCGATCTGCTCGATAATGGCTTGGGCCTCTGTCAGGTTGTGACTACAAAGCTTGGATTGCTTCAGCCAGCAGTGTATCGCCATCAAGCAAACTGAAAGATTTGCGGATGGTATTGTCGCTATCAAGACAGGCAACCAGAGCAGCAGCCAAGTTTTCGCGCGACGTCGACCCTTTGCCCTGGACATCTGTGCTCACTGCAACCCGGCCGGTGCTCGGTTCGTCAGTCAAGCCACCGGGGCAGACGATCGTATAATCTAGATCAGTCTCAAACAAATGGTTGTCGGCATGCGCCTTCGCGCGGTGATAGTGCGCAATGCGTGACTGGCTGTGGATATCATTGTTGAGCGAGCTGAGCATAATGTATCGGCTAACCCCGTTTACCTTGGCCGCAACCATCGAACGAATTGCGCCGATGTGATCGACGAGAATGGTCTTGTCTGGGCCTGTCTTACCGCCAGACCCGGCGGCAAAGATTATCGCATCGCATCCCTGCACCGCGTGATCAATGGGATATTCAAGATCCGCCAGAACCGTCGCGACACCAAGTTGGTCGAACTTGGTACGATGCGACGGGTTCCTGATCATGGCCACTGGGTCATGATCACTTGCAAGCAACTGCATGACGACACGCGTTGCCGTGTTCCCGTTGGCGCCAATGACCAGTACCCGCATGCTCACCTCATTGCAAAATAACGTTGTCGTCTGATTGCTGCGCAATAGCATTCCGTTGCAATCAAACAATCGGTGCGCAAGCGAAAAAGCCTCCCTTGAGGACAAACGGAGTCAACAACCCCGAACCTTCAGATCCAGGTGCGGTACAGGCCTGCACTTTTATTGGCGACAGGGTACTCAAGCGAATGAATCAGGCATAACTTCGTCGATGCGCGCCTCTGAGAATAGAAATTTAGGTCGGGCTTTTCAAGCGGTCTGCTGCCTGCACCAAAGTATCCAGTAAGGTGCGATGCACTAGATCCGCGAAGGTGTATTCTGAAATGTGAGTGCTGAATGCAATTAATTCCCTTTGAATGGCGCCGTTATGGTCGTTTAAACTTTTAAAAGGTTTAACCCTGCCTTTCCTAACGCGATGTTCCAAATTCTGTCGATGGCTGCAAGAGTGTTCTAACACTTTGCGCGATCATGCCCAGTGGCCTATTTTTAAATGAGGAGGGCGAACAAGAGTAATGTTGCACTAGCGTCCATCGTGTCACCCGGCCTTGCCCTTAATTAGGTGTCCCAGTGGTCTACGCCAAGTGCGATGATTTTCTGGAACAACAAGCACGGATCATGGGGACATTATTGAGCTGGGTATAGCCAATGTTGGTCAGCGTCAAGACGCAGGCCATCGCGCTCGACAGCTAGCTTTTGTTGTCTCAGAATTGCTCTATAGCCGGTGGTCTGACGCTTGTCGACTCGAGATTGAAGCGTTCTCAGGGCGTGATTGCTGGCCGGGATAGGCGGTCGGGGGCAACGAGATTCCGGACTATATGCGGGGTGGGAACAGGTACCTTCGCTCAGGATATTGGCGGTGAAGAACTGAACATTGCACCGGACCTTAAGTTCCCGCTATCCGCGGAGTACACTATTCCTGCTGGCGGTCTGCCTTTCGACTCCTTCGTCATTGCATCGTGCCAGTGGCAGGATGACGTTAACCTCTCGCGCCTGGCTGATTCGGACGCAAAACGGAAAAACTGCGGTGTGCTCGATCTGGAAGGGTTAGTGCAGCTACGGCAGGGCGGCTATAAGGCGACGTTGATCGTCAACAAGGTTTTGGATGAGGAGTTTGTTTAAGGGATTGGTGATTTCGGCGGTTTATAGGGGTCCATCTCGGTACAGGCACACGTACCGCGAGCAGCCAGCCAATATGCCTGATTGCGGCTAGGTTTAACCTTCTGGTAGTGACACGTAGGAACAACGATCAAGCAAAACAACTAAGGGGGAAGCGCCTTGAAACGAAGGGAACTGTTGGCCACGCTGCCATTTGGAGTAGTCGCTGCCATGACACCGGGTTGCGCTCCTGAACAACCTGAACAACCGGGAAAGGAGCAGAAGATACTGGCTCGGTCGAAAACGAAGACAGGCGAACCAAACGCGATAGCGGCTAAAAAACTGGAGCAGTTCGGCCTACAGCTGTCTACCTTGACGCCGCAGCTGATGGCTGATTTTGAAGGAACGCTGGCTAAGGTTGCCGCCATTGGTTATCGCCAGGTCGAGTTCTCTGCGCTCGGATTCCTAGGTCGGCCTGTGAGCCTAGTTGCTGAGCTCCTGGAGGCCAATGCCCTAACGGCTCCGGTCGGAAGGATATCGCCGCGTCTACCGGCAGAATTTGCCGCCCTGTCGCGTCAGGAGCAGAAGAGAGCGTTTCGGACTTACGCAGGTGTCGACTTTCTGCTGGACAACGTCCGCTACAGCTTGGAAGGTGCAGCGCAGCTGGGACAAAAGCATCTCGTGCTCCCGGCGTTGATGCCCGATGGTTTTACCACCCGCGCTAAACTCGACGAAAGTATCGCTCTGTTGCGCCAGGCTGGCGATCTCTGTGCGCAGATGGACGTGCAGTTTGGTTATCACAATCATGATTGGGAATTCAAACCGGTCGACGGGGTGGTACCCTTTGATCTAATGCTGGAGACAATAGAGCCAGAGCTCATGGCCTCGCAACTTGATGTCTACTGGGTGACCAAGGGTGGACGAGATCCTCTCGAATACTTCGCCGAACATCCTGGACGTATACCGAGCTGCCACCTAAAGGACATGGCAGAGAGTGGTGATTTTGCGGATGTCGGTTACGGTACGATCGATTTTCCTAGGCTGGTCGCCGCTGCGCAAGCTGCGGGGACAGAATACTACTTCGTTGAGCGCGATGGTCCGCCAGAACCGATCCGCACGGCAGAGCGCGCCTACGCCTACCTCAATGAAATGATCTATTGATGCTGGTCGTTCGATCTGCCCGTGTCCCTTGTCTGATCCTGCTCGCAACTTTTGCGTTGTCAGGTTGTCCAGCGGGCGAAAGCGAGCAGGCAGACAGGTCAGCAACTGACGCCGCCGAAATAGAAGCGCAACAGGATGATCGCCTGCCATATCAGACCCTGGACACGCCGCCTGCGCCTGTTCTGAATCCGCGCGAAGCGCTAGAAAAGTTCGTCATTGCCCCGGGATTCCGCATCGAACTTGCTGCGGCGGAGCCGCTCATCGAGGATCCTGTTGCGGTGGACTGGGATGAAGACGGCAATCTCTTTGTCGCGGAGATGCGCGCCTATATGCCGGATGCTGAGGGCACAGGCGAAGAAGAGCCCATTGGCGCCATTGTTCGCCTGACCGACACCGATACAGACGGTGTTTTCGATCAACGCGAATTGATCCTTGACGGTCTAGTCCTGCCGCGTGCCTTACGTATCGTTAACGAGGGGCTGCTCGTCGGTGAGATGGGTAAGTTATGGCTTTGTCCCAGCAAGACCGGCTGGTCGCGTGATATCGATTGCTCGGACAAGCGCTTCCTTGGCGAATATGGGGCGCATCAAGGCTCCGTTGAACATGCGGAGAACGGTCTTCTCATGGGTATCGACAACTGGATCTATAGTGCCAAATCATCCAGGCGGTTGAAGATTGTGAATGGCAGTCTTGTCGAGGAACCGACGGTCTTTCGCGGGCAGTGGGGAATCACTCAGGACGATGAGGGTCGGCTTTTCTACAACACCAATTCAAACCTTCTGTTAGGTGATCTGTATGATGCGCAGGCGATCATTGCGTCGGGTAATCGGGGCGCACCCGGCCTGAATGCGCGCATTAGCGCTAACGACCAAGTGTTTTCGATTCGAGTGAATCCGGGCGTTAATCGCGCTTATTTGCCCGGTGTACTGCGGGCGGATGGCAGGTTGCGAACGGCCACCTCAGCAAGCGGCATGGTGGTCTATCGTGGTGGCCGATTTAACGACGATGACCCAAACGTGTTTGTGACAGAACCCGCAGCGAACCTCGTGGTGGCATTCAGACTGGGCGAAGCCGGTCTTCGCATCGTCTCCGAGCATCGACTCTATCCTGACAAACAATGGGGCCAGCGCGATTTTCTTGCCTCAACTGATGAACGCTTTCGACCGGTTGATGTTTTGAATGGACCCGATGGTCACCTTTATGTCATCGATTTTTACCGAGGTATCATCCAAGACCATGTCTTTCTGACTGATCAGCTCAAAGAGCAGGTTAAGGCGCGCAATCTAGACCAGCCATTGGGCATGGGTAGGATCTGGCGCGTGCGCAAAACCAGGACTGCCGCTGATTGGCCTCGCCCAGATTGGCGGTCGCTTTCGAGTGAACAGTTGGGTGTTCTGCTCGATGCGCCCGACATCTGGCGACGCGCAACTGCGCAGAGGCTGCTGCTCCGAAGCCAAGCAGACGATGTTAGGCAGACACTGTACCGTCTGGTCAGAGGTCCAGAACGGGCTGCTGTGCATGCGCTCTGGACCCTGCAAGGTCGTGGTGAGTTGTCTCAAGAATTGATACGAACTGCACTTCAGAGCGGTGGTGTCCTGGGTGAGGCGGCCTTGCTAACAGGCGGCCATTTGCTAACTCTTGATGACGTGTTGGTAGCATTGTCAACGATTGAACCGGGTTCGAGGTTGCACCTCTATGCCCTAGCCGCACTGCGCCATAGTAATGCTGATGACAGAGCGCTGGCGGCGATCCGTAACGTGCTTGAAGAAATAGATGATGTACACACGCGCGCGTTTGCGCAGGCCTCTGTAAGGGGTGAAGAGCTGGTCTTCATTCAACAACTGGTCGCAGGTGGCGGTTGGACAGCAGATCGTGAGGCGCAGAGCCACTCGATCGCTCAACTTACGCAACAGTATTTCCGCTCAGTGGGTGCAGACACGGTGCACCTGCTCGACTATATAGGGACGCTTTCGGCGCAAGAAAGCTGGATAAAGCGGGCATTATTGACCGGGTTGTTTGAAACGACGCGGGAGCAGGGCTTTGAGCGAGCAGTGTTGGCGGGTCCTCATGAGTTGTTCGATCCGAGCCTTGGAGGCATGGATGCAACACTATGGCCAGCGATCGCGCGCGCTCGACGCGGGTTCACGTGGGTTGGCGATACGCTGGCTGCTGACGCGAAACCACTTACTCCCCAGCAGTCGGCGCTTATGGCCTCTGGCGCGGCGTTCTTTACCTCGAGTTGTGCGAATTGTCATGGTGCAGACGGCGCAGGTATTGGTGCCCTAGGGCCACCTCTCGCTGATTCGCGCTGGGTTACCGAGGCACCGGAAAGGTTGGCGAGGATCGTAATACACGGCCTTGCAGGGCCGGTTGAAGTCGCCGGGAAAGTATGGGATTCCGCGATGCCGGGTCATAAGGACTTGCCCGATTTTAATGATCGCGTGGCGAGCGGTTTGTTGACCTACCTGCGTCGTGCCTGGGGACATACGGGGCGTGCAATCGATCCAGCGTTTGTAGCGCAGGTCAAGGAAGAAACCGTGGGACGGACTACTTTGTGGACTGTTACGGAACTCGAGAGCATCGACATCAACACCCACTACGCGAAGTATGCGGGCGGGTACGGCAGAGCGGATGCGCCGATGACGTTTACCTACGATGGCAAAGCGCTCAACATTGCCGGCGGTATTCTCAATGGACCCCTCAGGGAGCTGCAGGAAGATCACTTTCTGTTGCAATCGCGTGGGCTCAAATTTGAGTTTGTCGTTGCCGATGATGGTTCTGTACCCGCGGTCAGGTTCAATACAGGCGGTGCTAGCGTGACCATGCCTAGAGTCATGTCTGGTGGCGAAAGTGTGACGGATGACGTTCAGTGAGCGAGCTACGCTTCGGTATTGTAGGCTTCGGAAACATCGGACGGACTCATGCCCAAACACTGTCGGAGGACATCGTTCCGCGCGCCTGCTTGACTGCGGTGGTTTCGAATGGTGATTTTGAGTTGCCAGCAGACGTTAGCCGTTTTACTTCTCTGCAGGACCTGCTTAAAGCAGACGCAGCCGATGTCGTTGTCATTGCCACACCGACGATGACCCACCCGTCGCTTGGTGTTGAAGTCCTGGCTGCAAAACGGCACTTGGTCATGGAAAAGCCAATCGCGATGTCGGTACATGCGGCGCGAGAACTGATTGATGCACAGCCGCTGGGTGTCGAGGCGGCGGTTATGCTTAATCAACGCTATCAACCGGTTTACCGGCAGATTAAAGACATCGTTGCGGGCGGAGAACTTGGCCGGATTGTGCGTTTCAACTGGATTATGACGACGTGGTATCGACCAGACGTGTACTTCCAGGTGAGTACCTGGCGAGGCACCTGGGCGGGCGAAGGGGGTGGTGCGCTCCTCAATCAATGCATCCACAATCTTGACATTCTGCAATGGGTACTTGGCCTCCCTGAGACCGTTGTAGCCGACGCGCAGTTTGGCAAATTCCACGACATCACGGTTGAGGATGAAGTGACTGCGATCCTGCATTATGCAGACGGTATGACGGGCACGCTGGTCGCCTCCACAGGGGAAGCTCCGGGCATCAATCGGCTCGACATTGTGGGTAATCTAGGCACTTTGTCGTTTGAAGACACGGAACATGGCGCGCAGCTGAGCGTCGCGACATCGCAACAGCGCATTGATGAGCACCGTGCGTCCTCTAGGGAGATGTTTGGGATGCCTAATTTTCATCGCCAGACCGTCATGTCTGCCGCCTCGTCCAATCAGCATGCTGAAGTCTTCAACAACGTTGTGGCCGCGGTGCTTGATGGCGCTGCGCTGGCGACGCCACTCACTGAAGGCGTCGGCTCCATTGATCTTGCCAACGCCTTACTGCAGTCGGCGTGGGAAGATCGCAAAGTCGCAGTGCCTGTCGATGCTGCGAACTATCAGTCGAATCTTGATGCACGGATTGGTGAGTCCGGTTTTCGCGAAGCACGTGCCGTAGAGGTCGATATCGATATGGATGCGTCCTACCGATGAGTACGATAAGGGGCCACGTTCGCGCAGGCGGCCCAGGCTGGCTGCAGGGTGCGATGACGCTGGGGGGCGGTTCTGCCATTACATCTCTGACGCTCGGTATCGCGTTTGGCTACGAGTTCCTGTGGCTGCAGCCAATCGCGATGTTAGTCGGCTGCGTCATGTTGTTTGCACTCTCGCATCAGACGTTGTCTACCGGGGAACGTCCGTTTTATGCCATGCGCAACCATGTTTCGGAGCAATTGGCCTGGTTCTGGGCAATTGCCGCACTGGCGTCAAGCATCATCTGGGGGTTTTCCCACTACCCGTTAAGCGCTGGCATGCTGGAAGAAGCGATCAGCGTGACGACAGGGTTTGACCTCAAGGGGGAAGGTGAGACCACGCAGCGCGAGATCTATCTTTTTGTGTTGGCCGTCGCAGTCTGGACAGTGTGTGCCTATACGGTCTGGCAATACAACCAAGGTGGTCGCGCAGTGCGGTTGTTCGAGAACGGTATCAAAATATTGAGTACGGTCGTCGTCATCAGTTTTGCGTGGGTGGTGCTGCAGGCCGGACTTCAGGGTCAGATCAATTGGGCCGCAGTCCTTTGGGGTCTGATTCCACATTCGTTGCCGGACGACACATTTGGTGTGACGACGTTAATGGCTGCGCTCGGCACGGCAGTCGGTATCAATATGACATTTGTCTACGGCTACACACTGCTCAACAGGGGGTGGGGGCGTGGTGAACGAGCGCTGTCCCGATACGACATCATGCTTGGTCTGGTGATCCCTTACCTGCTGGTCACGACGTTGATCTCGCTGGCCGCGGCAGGCAGCCTTTATGGTGTCGAAGGGACGGTGCAGAGCCGTTTGAGTCCTCACCTCGCGGGCGCGATGTTTGCCGACGCTGGTCTTGGCGACTTTGCCGGTCGACTGGTCTTCCCGGTTGGTGTTCTGGGTATGGCAGTGGGCTCGCTGGTTATGCATATGTTGACCTGTGGCGCTGCTGCGAAGGAGATGTTTGGTTTGGCCGATGATTCGCTGGCCCATCGTTTGTGTTGTTTGCTGCCAACCCCAGCGGTCTTGGGGGTCTTCGTCTGGACGACCATGGGCCCTTACGTAATCTTGCCAACGTCGGCTATCTGCGGCTTGCTGCTACCCATTGCCTATATAGGGTGGCTTGTGCTGAATAACCGCAAAGAGTATCTGGGCGATGACATGCCACGCGGTGCCCGTCGCACCGCATATAACGGTGCTATGGTGCTGTGCATCGTCACGGTCCTTGCAAGCGTGGCCTACAGCACCTTGATCAGTCTCGGCTGGATTTGATATGTCGATCAAAGATGGCGCCAATTATGCACCGAATGCCAAGCTCAAACCTGTGGTGCGCCCCGGCGAGTTCCGCTTTGCAGCCGCGTTTCTGGATCACGGCCATATCTACGGCCAGACCAATGGCTTACTTGCTGCGGGTGGTACGTTGACCCATGTGTACGATCCGGATCGTACACGACTGGCAGCCTTTGCTAAGCGCTTCCCAGAGGTACAAACTGTCAGCGCCTTCGAGACGCTATTGGACGATGGTTCGCTGGACCTCATTGCCAGCGCTGCTGTGCCCAATCGGCGTGGCGCCATTGGCGAAACGGTGATGCAGGCTGGTAAACACTACTTTACGGACAAATCGCCCTTTACGACGCTTGGGCAACTGAACTCGGCACGCGACGTCTGTTCGGTCACAGGTCAACGGTATTTTGTCTATTACGCCGAGCGGGTCCACAACGAAGCCGCATGGCATGCCGGCGAGATCATCGCCGCTGGGGACCTGGGGCGCGTCTTGCAGGTCATTACCCTGGCACCTCACCGTCTGGCCAAGGACACTCGCCCATCCTGGTTCTTCGACAAGGCGGCATACGGGGGGATCATTACTGACATCGGGTCTCATCAGGTCGAACAGTTTCTCGCCTACGCAGACTGCAGAGATGCGCGAGTCAACTTTGCTCGGGTAGAGAATTTTGGCCATCCGGACAGGCCCGGTCTCGAAGACTTTGGAGAATTTGGTCTCCAGGGTGACAACGGCGCTTCTTTGTATTCACGCGTTGATTGGTATACACCAGACGGGATGCCGGTCTGGGGTGACGGACGTACCTTTGTGTTGGGCACTAAAGGTACGTTGGAGGTTCGCAAGTACCTCGATCTGGGTCGCCAGGCGCCTGCTGGCCTGGTGCTGAAAGCTGACGATGGTAACGTGGAGACAATAGACTGTCGGGACTCCGTCGGTTATCCCTTTTTTGGTCTGATGATACTTGATGCATTGAACGGGACTGAGCGGGCGATGACCCAGGATCACATATTTAAGGCAGCAGAACTCAGTATGCAAGCGCAAGCCCACGCCCACGCCCACGGAACGATGGATCGCACCGCGTAAAACTGGAACCTATCGAAGTCAGCCAACGACTGTATGTGCGTGTTGCACGATGCGTCGCCGAGCTGGTTGAGCGATTGGACGTCAAACCTGGAGAAAAGCTGCCCTTTGCACGGGATCTGGCTGAGATGCGCGAAGGTTCCCGGGCGACGATTCGCAAGACCATGATTGACTTAGACGTTGCCGGCCTGATTGAAATTGGTCTCGGCTACGTTTTGTAGGTCAAAGAACGGTAGGGCACAGCAATGGTTCGGGTCCGGGATGAAGGCATCGGACGGTTCGATATCCTTTAATCGTGTTACAGCCCTCCATACCTAGACCGCCACCTCTTTCTCGCCGAAAACTCGGTCTCACTCGATGCACGTGCGGGTTGGCGCCTAACAGGGCGACCAGAGTGCTAAGAAGGCTAACCCAGCATGGCCTAGTGCTGACCGATCGAAAGAGGTGTTTGCTTTGAACGGTGTCTATCAAGCGCCGCACTTAGCGGTGTTACAAGGTAGTTATGTGGTCCGAAACGGCTGGGTTAACAGCTTCCGTATTCTGACTTCACTGGAACCTCGAAACTGATCTAAGCCGATGCACGCGTCGGTGTGAGCCTCAGAGGGTTGCGCTTGGTAGGAACCAAACAGGTGGTCCCACCAAGGAAAGTTGAAGCCGAAATTGTGGTTCTGTTCGTCTGGCCTTATAGAGTGGTGTACGCGGTGCATGTCGGGTGTCACTAGCAGACCTCGTACGCGCTGGTCGAAGGTGACTGGCAAGCTGAGATTACTGTGATTAAACAGTGATGTCGCGTTGAGTAGAATTTCAAATACAGCAACGGCCAGTGCACTCGGTCCGAGTAACAAGACCGCGCCCAGTTTAATGAAGGCGGAAAGAAGAATTGAGACGGGATGAAAACGAATGCCGGTTGTCACATCGAACTCGGTATCTGTGTGGTGCATGCAGTGGAACCGCCACAGAACCGGTATGAGATGGTAGAGACGATGTTGCCAGTAAATGATGAGGTCTAGGCATACGATGGCGCCGACAAACTCGAAAATAGATGGCAACGTGAATTGGTGTAGGAGTCCCCAGCCGCGCTCCGCACAGAGGATTGCAAGAGCAGTCGCCGATAATGGCATAATCAGGCGAGTGAGCAATTGATTAACGATAGATATACCGATATTGGCGCGCCAGCGGAGACCTTTAGGGATCCGCATTATTCGGCGTGGGTAGATCACTTCTAACACGGCGATCGTGATCAAAACGCTGAGAAAAATGCCCAGACGAAGAATAGTTTCGAAAGCTTGGTCGATACCCATGAGGCAATCTTGGACTTTCGTGCGGCGCGATGCGAATTTTCTTAGCAAACGAGTAGATTACATTCTCTGTGCCCACCGGCGTCAGCTGGTGGGGATTGGCAAGGAGTAGTGGGGTGCTGAGTACAGATTGGGATTTCGACCAGGGTGTAATAAGTTTTCGATGTGCGGGTGAAGTCACGTTAGAGCCTCTAGTGCAGGGGCTTGGTCGACGGCGGCTTCGGCCCGTATTTTGTCGTAGTCTTATCTGAGTATGGCGAAACCAATGGGTGGGAGTCGTAGGTCCTTGTACCGCATCTAATGTTTGACGATCGCGAGATGTCGCTAACGCTGAAGATGGGTAAGCTGATACTCCCGGTACATATCTCGAAGCGTGCTTCGCTTTAAGTGGAATTGTTCTAGGTCGTAGATGTGTGCGCCATGGTGATGCCTGGGGTTTGCTTCTAGATAAGCCTGTACCGATTGTGCATTGTGCGGGTGCCAATCTATACCTGTGAACTGGGCGATACCTGCCAGTGCGTTGACGGGATTGTTAACGAAATCTTGGTAATGCACGTCGAAAAATCTAGCGTCGATTGTCGGGTCTGATTTCCTTGCGTCGAGTACAGTGCTTATGCCTTTGTGCCAGAGCGTGTTGACGTCGTGGCCGATTTCCTTAGGGCAGAGGTCTCGACTTGCCATGCGTCGGAGGCTCAGCGTTAGGCTGGCCATTGAAGGTATGACTTCCAACGGATCTCGATGTGTTTGGATGAAGAGGGCATCTGGATAGTGCTCGATCAGTGCGTTCAGTCCCAGCATGTGTCCCGGTGCTTTCAGTATCCATCGCTCACCGCTCTGGGTCAGTTGCGAGAGGTATTGGTCGTGCATTCGGTAGGCGGGGGCCCAATCGAAGTTGGACATCATCCATTGGTTATACAGCGGTAGCCGAAACGCAACGTGAAATTGCATGCTGCGTAAAGCATAGCCCTGGATTGATACGCATTCGTGCGGACCGTAGGCTCGAAGTTCATGGATCTGTTTGAACGTTGGCGCCAACTTACCGACAACAAGTAGCTGGGCATGAGTCAGCGTCTTTGCAAACGGGTCGCGCCAATTATTGTTTGGGTAATGGTGGGATTCGTGAAAGGTGGGTGCTCGCAAGTCATCATGCTGGGAAAGCAGCTCATGCAGCAGCGTGGTCCCTGTTCTCGGTAGCCCAAGGATGAATATTGGGCGTTTGATACGTGACTCAGTTAAGCCTCCGGCGCGCTGTATTTTGAGTCGCATGCGCAATATCTGTCTGAGGTAGTAGCGGGTCAGAAGATGCCCGAAAGAGGTTAGCTGTGCGCGCCTAACCAGATCCCCCAGCATGATATCCAAAGGCTCAATGAAATCCGTCGCACCGAAGTCGGAACTGCCCTCTGCTCTGCTGGCTGATTCCAGGTAAGCATCGCGGAGACTGTCACCGTCGTTTGTCAGCGGAGGGCCGAGCACAGGCGTCGTTCAACTCACTCTCTTGAGCGGAGCAATGTACCCGGAGGGCCGGTTATCCAGAGACATTGACCGCGTCAATTAGGTCGTTTCTGACTAGGCTCGCAGAGGGCGTTTTACGTTCGTATTTGCGCGCTGGCGTGTTGATGATATCGGTCAAAGCTCCCGCACTCAGACCGGCATTCTCTCGTTCTTGTGTCACCGTGCCGTAGGCCGTCGAGCGCTGGCGAGGATTACGATTGAGCGTGCGGATGATCCGTCGCATTTCATCGCTCGATGTCTCTTGTCCGTGCTGAGTCCCAGCCGCGCGACTGATCGATTCGTTCATGAGCGTGCCGCCGAGATCATTGCATCCTGCATTGAGGCAGGCTTTGACGCCTTCGTGTCCCATCTTCACCCAGCTGGCTTGAATGTTATCGATGTAACCGTGGAAGGCGATTCGAGCGACGGAGTGCATGAGCACGGTTTCCCTGAAGGTTGGGCCTTTGCGGGCCTTACCTTTGAGATACATTGGCGCTTCCATATGCACAAAAGGCAGCGGCACGAACTCGGTGAATCCACCGGTCTCTTTCTGAAGGTCACGAATACGTATGAGGTGTCTTGCCCAGTGCTGGTAGCCTTCGACGTGCCCGTACATGATGGTTGCTGTCGTGTTAAAACCAACACTGTGCGATGCCCGCATGACGTCTAACCACTGTTCGGTGTTGATCTTGTCGGCGCAGATGATCGCGCGAATCTCGTCATCGAGAATTTCAGCAGCGGTTCCAGGAAGCGTGCCGAGACCTGCTTCTTTGAGCATCTCAAGGTAGGGCACTAATGCCATATCGAGTGTTGCCGCACCTTGCCAAACCTCTAGGGGCGAAAAGGCGTGGATGTGCATTTCTGGCACCGCCCTTTTAACCGTCTTGAGAATCTCAACATAGGTTTCACCGGTGTATTCCGGATGAATACCGCCTTGCATGCAGACTTCAGTGCCGCCCCGATCCCAGGCTTCTTGTACCCGTCGGGTAATCTCTTCTTCTGACAAGTCGTAGGGTCGACCGCGTAGATTTTCAGCAAGTTTACCTTTCGAGAATGCACAGAACTGGCACTTGAAGTAGCAAATGTTTGTGTAATTGATGTTGCGGTTAACGACAAAGCTGACGCTATCGTTGTTGACGCTGCGTCGTAATCGATCTGCAGATTGGGTCACAGCGGTGAAGTCATCGCCGCGGGCTTGGAAGAGCCGAATAATGTCGGACTCAG
>JAQWQN010000214.1 GCA_029244465.1 Pseudomonadales bacterium | reverse complement strand
GTTTTCAAACGTCCCATCGCTTCAAGCCTTGCGTGAAAATGGTTTCAAGCCACCTGCGCCAAAAAGGGGAATCGAGTTCTACTACGCAAAAACTGAACAAGACCTAAGAGATACCTGGCACTTGCGCAAAAACGCACACCTCAACGACGACAATATCGCAGCCCAGCACGTAGAAGATGAGGACATGTCCGATTGGTATGATCTCTCATCTCGAATAGTAATCGGAAAATATCGCGATCGATTGGTTGCAACTGCAAGAGTCCATTTCGGCAGCTTGGATTACCCGCTGGAACAGGAAGGGTATGTCGAATGGCCAAAAAATATGCCGCGAAGGGACCAGATCATGGAGATCTCTCGCGTCGCTTTGGATCCCGACTTCCAGAAAGGAGATCTATTGTTCGGCTTATTCCAATTCATCGTGATGTCTTATCGCGAAGAGCGACCTTACGTTGTCCTCAGCGCTTGGCCTCATCAGGTTAAGTTGTACAAAAAACTTGGCTTCTCCGACACAGGATTAACACACAAGGAAGAGTTCTGGCGCCATAAACAAAATGTTCTCATCGGCAACGGGTTGGCAGGACTCTGCGGAAAAAACATGAATCCTCTCGTATGGAACCTAACTTGGCGCCCCGCGGCAGAGCGAATGATTAAGAGCGGCATCATAGAGCCGAAAGGGATGAACAGGCTAAGAATGGCTATCTACAGACTTTTCGCTGGCCCAGCCTCGCTAATTCAGTTTTTTGCCCGTGGGCCTCGCCCCATAAGAAAAGAGCATTTCTGACAAGAAGCCTTTCAGATTTTCCCATTCGATGACTACTTGTTACAGCTAGCTACGCGGTGTTAGGCTGCGCGCTTTCATACCTCCGGGGTTTAATCTTAAGCCAATTATGTCTACGTCAAAGCAACTTGGCATTTCCGGCGAGCAAGAGGAGGATGCAGACAAACGTCGTCTTGAATATTCAAAATACGCTGACCAGTTTGACCATCAAAATCAGCACAACCCTGCATACCACGAACTACAAGATCTCCTGGCTAAGTGGATACCTTACTTTTCTCTAGGCACATCACCGGCAGTGTGCGATCTGGGTGCCGGAACGGGCAGCTTCATTCTCCGGCTTCACGAAGAAATCCCAGGCGCTAGCTTTGTCCATCTGGACAAAGATAAAAATATGAACAACCGCGCCCGCGAGAAGTACAAACAGGCAAGTATCTCCGACATTCGTCTTGTCGAGGAGCTAATTCAAAATGGCTCGTTCTCTAGCGAACAGTTTGACCTAATAGTCTGTGTCAATGCCCTAAACACAGCTCCCCCACAACAAATATCCCTGAGTATGATGCATAGGTGGTTAAAGCCCGGGGGGTGGTTGTTTGTCGTAGACTTTGGTCGAAAACAAAATGTTTTTGACTGGGCAGTTTATTGTGCCTACCACGCCGCTAAGAAGGATGGTTTTACATCGATGTTGAAATATGCGGCAGGATGCACACAGGCCTTTAAACAAAATCTATTCGCCAAAAAAGATCAGGCAAACGGGGCGATGTGGCTGCACGGCATGGACGAGTTTCGGGAAATGGTAGCAAGCGCTGGGTTTGACATCGAGCATAGTTCGCAATGTTATAGAGGGTACGCAGACCTCGTCGTAGCACAGAAAGACCCAATCGTCGTCCCAGAACCAAATCCCCTCTAACGACCGGATGTCAAAGCGTGTCGTCACACGACTAAGCGCAAGTCTCGCTGTTGCCGTTGTCTTTCTATTCGGCGCGAGCAAAGCCCACATTACCGGAGACGCCTCAGCAGCGATGCTTCCTTCAGACCCAACGTGGCATGCGGAATACCAGGCGTACATCGACGAATTCCCGGGCGACAACTCGGTCCTATTGGCAACGGACGGGTTACTTTGCACCGCCCAAGGGTGGGAGCTCTTAAAGGCAATCCACGATGATTTAGAGAATCTCGCCCATACGCGAATGGTGATTTCTATCGCCGGAGAGGCCACAAAGTACGCACGAGCGACAAGCGACGAAATCAGCGTAGGTTCATTTGCACACCTCACCTTCGATAAGGCGACCGACAGATGCGAAGCAGCAGCCAGCTACAAACCCTTTGTGAGGACACTTGTATCTGAACAAGGGACAAAAAGCGTGTTTGTAGTTTTTTCTAAACCGGAACAAGATGCCGTCTCAATAACCACGGACATGCTCAACCTAGTAAAAAGGTATCAACCAGCCATCGATGCGCTAGGGGGAACGATAGAGGTTACCGGCGAACCAATACTCTCAGCAGAAGTATCGGCTCTTGTAGCGAATGACAGCCGTTACATCGCGCTAACATTTATGATCATGCTCGCCCTCCTAGCGTTATTCACTCGCTCTATCCACGCTGTCGTGGCCACGCTGGCACTCACCACTTTCGTATTATCAGTCGCCTACGGAACTATGGGTTGGCTAGAGATTAGTATCACACCCGCAACGACACTCACCGTGTTCTTGTTGGTGCCGCTTACGAGCGCATTTGTAATACATGCATTCGCCTACGACACCAGAAAGCGAATGTCAGGGACTCGAATCAACGCGAACATGGCATTCGTTTTCGCGGGCATATCCACTTGTATTGGGTTCGCAGCGACGGGTATGACGCCCGCTCAAGACATACAGAATATGGCACTAATGGGAATAGTCGGAATTATCGCGGCAGCCAGCGGTGTCTTCGCTATCGTGTTCCCCATACTCGGTATGGGAAAGAGCCCTAGGCCTTTAATAGGTTCTAGATACGCTATTAAAATCCTCGCAAATCCTCTCCTAGGGATTACTCTCTTGGTCGCTCTGTCCGCTTTGTCCGTTTACGGATTAGCGAAAATCGAGTTTAACTACAGCCCGACGACCTCCAGCCTAGGAGCTGATAACCCAGCTCGAGTCTCCTACGAAAAAATTCGCCACGATTTCGGTGGGATGGGCGTGCCAGTGCTGTTTCGGATTGACCCCGACCAGCAAGTCCAAACATGGCTAAGCATAAACAACTTAGTGCAAGAAATTCAGGCAGAGCACAATGACAAACTCGTGGCCAACTGGCTCTTCCCTCACTTAAATGAACTCAGCGAAAAGTTCAGTCTCGATGACCATGGCAATTTCCATAGCTTTCCCAAATCTGACGAAGCGCTCGAACAGTTCTTACTACTTTTCGACCCACAGCAACTGGAACCATATCTATCTGAGGACCGCAATATTGCTCAGCTCATGTTACAAATTCCGTACTCTGGTTCACGAGACTACATCGAGCTCAGAAACTCGATCGAAGTTGCAGCTTCCCGGAATGGTCTCGACCATACAATAACTGGCAGAGTACCAGCGTTCTTCGAGTCCGGTCACCGCATAGGGGTCGACACAATTCAGGGATTATTCGTCGGCGCTTGCTTGCTATTTACGCTGTTATGCATTCTTTTCAAATCTATTCAATTAGCTCTGGCCGGCATCATTGTAAACATAATTCCCGTAACGGTCGGATTAGCTACGCTGGGATTGTTTCAAGTTTCCATCGATATGGGCAGTTCCATCGTCGCCGCGATCGCATTTGGAATATTGCTAGATGATTCAATGCATTTACTGGTGAGGGTGAGGGACTACGTCACCCAAGGCTATGACCCATCAACTGCCGTTTTCCAAGCATTGAACGAACTCGTCGGTCCAATTACAGCAACCACGTTCACCATTGCATTAGGTTTTTCAATACTGTTCTTAGCCGATCTACCATCATTTTCTAATTTTGCATTAGTCATGCTTGTTACTTTATTCAGCGCTTTGGTAACCGATATTGTGGCACTTCCTCTGTTTGTAAAGTGGCTTTATCGAGACCCCATTAGGTAGATAGTCACCACGTCACGTCTGCATCCGACCCGCGATAATCTGCGGCTCCTTGATTCCCGCGAAATCCATATCAGACCTAAAACCGAGCTCAGGCGGCCCAAAAACTATGCATTATTCGCTCTCCCACACTCACAACGCACTAGAGATATCGTTATTCTCCTGACCAATTGGCGCGGAAAGCATGTACTTTCGGGTCATAGTCGATGTCGATTGGGGGTTCACTATGTAGACCAACCCACAGACGATCTGGAATCAATTCTTCAATTCTCACCGTGTTATAGAGCCAATCGTAATTAACACCCACACCTTCTACACGATCGAATAATAACGTAATTGCCTCTCTTCTCTTTACGTCTCGCAGCAAGTCTGGCGGGCACTGCAGGTTCTCTAATGAGCTTAAACAATCATCCAGGGTTCCTTTCGACGCTAGCACGACAAATTTATGATCGCCTAGCGCATCAATACACAACACTCCCCGAGGGCTAACGCCATAGTAATGCTCTACAATTTCGAAACGATCGATTAACTTCGTGAAGTACAAACCAAACGATATAGATGATAAGTGCGAAATCGTTTCAGGATCGATATCCAACATTTGCCCGCGAGCCGAAAACCAATCGTTTTCCAGTTCACGGGAAAAAACTAGTAGCTTTTCGCACGCCCCTGTTTCAGTTCTCCGAACAAACCTGTCAATTTTTCCTCGATTAAATTCACGTACCGCTAACTCTTCGTCAGAAACCTCACCCAACAAAATTCTCTGGACACCACAATCAGACAACCGTTCAAACAGCTCAATCGCAGCACGACCACGCTTTCCGAGATCTGCAGCGACTACGGAGACTTGATTAAAGCGAGAACTAGTCTTCATGAGCCTGAATAAGCTATCGATTTCAAAACCGTCACTGCCTGAATTAGCCATCGCGGACTGCCACCTCAATCTGACTTCTCGCTCGGCCTCAGATGGATCCGTAAAAAACAAAACTATCTGTTCCGGCGGTATGATCTTCCGCAAAGAGTCGAAACAAGTTGTTTCGTCACCTACGAAAACCCAAGTCGTTGGGTACCGAAAGAAATTCATCCAAACAACCTCTTAGCATTCTCAGATAGAAGCTCTGCCCCCGCGGGTACCTGATCCACTTCAGCCAATCCATCTATATGTGGGTAGTCACTACCCCACAAAATTCGGTCTTGTCCGACTAACTCCAGGCAGCTCGGTACGGTTCGCTCCAACGGTTCCGCAACGAAATAACAATTCGATTTTATGTATTCACTTGGTCTCTGCTTCCAGCCTAACAACGATTCGAAGACCTCGTACTTCGCATCTAGTCTATCCATCAGATATGGGGCGTAGCCACAACCCGCCTCTACGCTGACGACTTTCAGATCCGGGAACCTTTCGAAGATTTGATCGGTGAGCAAACTTGTTAAAGCCGGAATGAGCTGTCCGGTCGCCCCCAGACCAAATCCAAATACCGGTCCGGGACTCGTGCTGTGCCAATCCGCGAAAGGAACAGCCGCGCCGGAGAACCGAACGACAACATGCAAGCACGCTGGCACCTTGGCTTCTTCACAGAGCGCCCATATGGGGTCGAATGAGGGATCGCCAGGGCGTTTTTTGTCGACGGTTTCAGGCGGCACAAACAGCGCTTTGAATCCGGCATTGATACAACGACGTAGTTCTTGGGCTGCGGCCTCTACATCGTGCCAGTTGATTATAGCAACCGGCCAGATTCGATCTTGCTTACCCTGACTGAAGTCGATCATCCAGTTGTTGTACGCACGGCAGTAGGCGTTGGCTAACGGCTGATCTTCCGTAGGAAAGGGCAATATGGAAATGGTTGGGAAAACAAGCGTACTCGTGACCCCCCATTTATCCATTTCGGCGATCCTTGCAGCAGCGTCGTAGCTTGCGAGTGGACAACCGTCTATGTACTTCATGCCGGGCATGAATAGCTTCGATTTCTCTACGTGGGCACCGCCCAACCCTGCCAGCACCCCTTGGAGCACAACTTGTTCACCGATGACGAGGCTTTCTATACCGTCTTTGGTTTCGATGCGGATTGCACGATCGACGAACTCTTGTTCAAGATAGTTTTGCCACAAGTCGGCGGGTTCCAACACATGTGAGTCACAATCGATCACGTCCCTGCCCACCTTCTAGTTCTTTGTTCTCGCAGTATATAGCGCTAGCATAGCCCGAATCGTGAGCGGTAGAGAAGACTATGATTCGCAGAGAACGTGGCTATCTGGCCTACAGGGACGACGTCGATAACGAGGCGAGTTGCCAACTGCAAAAAGAAGGTTATACCGTGATCCGGGGGGTGTTTTCAAAACTAGAGCTGAAAACGCTTCGATCTGAGATCAACCGTGTCTACGACAAATACAGTCCTGACAGCCGTGGTCCCTTTCCGACGCAGTGGCATAACTTTCGCTATGAGATGCTGAACCGCAGCGCGGCCTGCCAGACAGCTATCGCGCACCGAGGGATATTGGATGCGATCGAACCCCTGCTGGGAGAGGATTGTCATATCATTGCTAACACGGCTTGGCGCAACCCACCCGATGAATCATATCGACACGGCGGTGCCGGGTGGCACATTGATGCGGGTCCGCACGTACCACTGGGTCCGGGGATGCAATGGCCCGAGGATATACCACATCCCATTTTTGCCATTGGCGCGCACCTCTATCTCAAAACCTGTCGCTTAAAAGATGGCCCAACAGGGGTGATTCCGCGCACCCACCTTTCCGGCCAACCACCGCCACAAGATCAGACAACCAATGAGGATTTAGAATGGGGCGGCTACAAAACCGTGCCTTTGTTGGCACGCGCCGGGGATGTTGCGCTCTTTGTCTCAGACGTTTGGCATCGGCGGATGCCTTGTTCAAAGGGCAACCAAGGTCGTTTCTTTTTACAAGCGCATTACGGTCGCCGAGACATCGCACAGCGTTTACGCACGACGGATGACACGCATCAACTCAGCCCAGATGCCATTGCTCGACTCGACTCAGAACGCGCACGCACAGTTGCTGGAATCCATCCACGCTTCTTCTACGACGGATAGATTAGACCCGCGCCACCTTCCGCGCATTGATGCAGTTTTGCACGATGATACCCCCCGTGATGGTGGCGCCCTGCATCCGATTCATGACACAGGTAGCGCTGGTATCGCGCGCCGAGTCCTAGCAACCAATGCAGCCCACGCACCTGAGTGACCCTTACAGCCATATCAACCAAAGGGTCTTCCGCTTCAAGCCATTCGAAACAGTCCTCGAGCATGGCTTGCGCCAATCCCGTGATAACTTTCCCATAATCTCTTGTGACGCCAGCACCGAATGTCGGACCGATCATGTCATAATAGTTATTTAATCTGACTACCTCGAGGACTCGATTTCGAAGTAGCATCTAGCGAAATCGAATGCCTCAAAGAGATCTTACGACTGGCTCCGTCCCCCGTGCTCTAATCGGTTTAACCGCGCCCATGGTCATGGGTGTGTCCAGCTCCATCTTAGTACAAACCCTCGAGATGGGATTTATTGGTCAGCTCGGTACCCAGCACCTCGCCGCGATCACATTTACTTTTCCGCTCACGATGCTGCTCACCAGCATCGCCTTGGGCATCAGTATCGGCACCTCCTCTGTCATTAGCCGCAGTGTCGGCAGCGGCGATCGATCGGATGTTGCGCGCTTGGGCACACATAGCCTGCTTCTCGTCGCGATCGCAATGGCGATCCTATCCGTTATTACGTGGTTATCAGTCGATTCCATCTTTGCGGTGATCGGTGTCCCTGCGGCCACTATGCCGCTCATACACAGTTATCTCGACATCTACCTACCCGGCACTGTGCTGTTCACCTTGACCATGATCGCTGGGAGTATCATGCGGGCCAACGGCAACGCCGCGATTCCTGGCATCGTCATGACGGTTGGCGCGGGGATCAACCTGATCCTCGATCCCATCTTGATATTTGGCTGGTTCGGCCTGCCCCGACTCGAGCTCGCTGGCGCGGCACTAGCGATGACCTTGACGCGCGTCGGCACTACGCTCGTGATGCTCTACTACGTCTACAACGGCAATATGATCCTCCGCTCTCACTTATCACGAGGGATGATGACATCGGTTCGGCGAATTCTGCATGTCGGCCTCCCCGCCATGGCTACGCAGCTGATCGGACCTGTCAATGCGCTCATGATCACGGCCTTACTTGCACAACATGGCGAACGAGTCATCGCTGGCTTTGGTGTCGCCGGACGGATCGAGGCTGTTGCTGCCATCATGTTGTTTGCACTGTCCGGCTCTATTGGTCCCTTCGTCGGCCAAAACTCTGGCGCCGGACTACCAGAGCGAGTCTCCAGCGGTGTGCGCACCGCTTATCAATTTTGTTTGGCATATGGGCTGTTGGTGGCGCTACCGCTCGTGCTTTTTGCTGAAGCTTTAGCTGGGCTGATCGACGACGACCCACGGGTCATCCAAGTCGCCGCGTTTTATCTCAGTATCGTGCCGTTCAGCTACGGAATCTGGGGTGTGCTGATGATGGCCTCAGCGAGTTTTAACGCCTTGGGCAAACCTATTCCGAGCACGATTCTATCGTTTACCCGCATGTTCATCATCTATCTGCCATTGGCCTACTTACTCAACGATTGGCAAGGCTATCGTGGCATTTTTCTCGCGACACTCATCAGCAATGTACTACTTGGGATTGCCGGTTGGTTCTGGTTTAGATCGCATCTCAAGGAGCGGGAACGTGCACATGCTTATTCGTAGAATCATCGGCATTTCGCTTGTCTTGCTGGCGACGCTTACCCTGTTCCCTATTGCGCCAGTCGTTCTGCTCCTGAGTTTCCTCATCGCTCGAACAACGCGCCTCAAGTCCTTTGATCGCGCCGTGTTGTTTACTTATGGTTTTTTACTGTTCGAAATTGCCGGCGTATCTCGTCTCGTGTGGGTAAGCATTCGTCATCACGATGCCGCTGTTGTACAGGCCAAATCCTACGTTGTACAACGATGGTGGGCTCTCGGGATGTTCCACATGGCCGCCAGGCTTTTCAATCTCAATTTTCGTATCTCCGGCAAAGAAGCAATTAACGGCCCTGGCGCGATTATCATATCTCGTCACACCAATATTGCCGACAACGTGTTTCCACTCGTCTTTATTGGTCAGCCACGCAATGCGCCCGTGCGCTATATCTTGAAGCGAGAACTGAATAAAATCCCAACCCTGGATATCGGCGGACACAGACTACCCAATTTATTTATTGACCGAAGTGGCCAACAGACAGAAAGCGAACTCGAACGGGTTCGCCAGCTGGTGCAAACCTGTAGCGAGGCTGACTCACTTCTAATCTATCCCGAAGGCACCCGGTTCAGTGCGAAAAAACATCAAGCAATTGCTGAACGTCCGGGTATGCGCGAACAGACCGAGCGCTGGCCAGATTTATTGCCGCCTCGGTTGGGCGGCATCAGCGCCATCCTTGAAGTCAACCGAGACAAAGACGCACTGTTTCTATGCCACAACGGTTTCGAAGGGTCTGGTGGCATCAGTGATCTGTTGGATGGGTCATGGCTCAACAAAGACATTGAACTCCGCTTCTGGCGCATTCCTTTTGACGAGATCGGTGCAGACCCTCAAGCATTTATATTTGCACAATGGGATCGAATGCAGTCTGAACTAGACGACATGCGCAGCAAGGCTTAAACAATTAGATTCATGACGATCGCGCAACTCGTCGGGATCGCTCTTTAGCACGCACTCCGAGGGTCATTATGAAGCGTCTTTTTCCGTCTGATTATTTTCCGGCAAATAGCACCGACTGGTGAGTCCACGACGCTTGGCGAAAGACACTCACCACTGGGTTTGTTTCGCCACCTTTGCGTTGCCCCTAAGAATGCGACCTTCTAGGCGACCGGTTGCTTTAGGGGCCTACAAACAATTTCGATTAACTCGCTCCTAACATAGGCCGTGCTGAGGGAGGTTTAGCGCCGTGAACAAAAAATCTTCGGACACGGTATTGACAACATCACAACAAACAGCACAATTAAACAGTTGTTTGGAGCCCCACATTGTCTTACCGGTTGATCAAGAACGTGTCTCTGTCTTTAGTGGCAGTGCTGTTGCTTATGCAAGTGGTTGATCGCCAGCACCTTCACTTCAATGACCCTATCGATAGCGTTTGTGAATTTTGTGCGCAGTCAGATACAAACGACGCGACGCTAGCTGGCACTTTTGAGGCCGAACTACAAGCAGGTTCGGCCGTTGAACTTGCTGCTGCTGTTTGCGCATTCCTTGCCAGCAAAAGATGGACTCCTCTCTCACGCGCACCCCCCCACACCCTAGCTTAGAAGAAAACAAACCTTTTAATTTGCCCCTGCCGGCGCGACTGCGTGTGGCATATACGGGCTGCTAGGAACTTATATAGATGAACACAAAACACTCTTTATTTGGGTGCACGCTGATGGCCCTCGCTGGCCTTGCCGTTGCCGAAGAAGTCTCAGTCATAGAAGAAATAATCGTCGTCGCCCACCCCCTCTCCGGCGAGGGGCTCGCACAACCTTCGTCCATACTCGACGGCGACGAACTCGCGCGTAAAAAATCGTACAACATTGGCGCGACGCTCGCGCAAGAACCCGGTATCCACAGTGCATCGTTCGGCACCGCTACCTCTCGACCCGTTATACACGGCCTAAGTGGTCCACGTGTGCGAATCATGGAAGATCGTATCGATACGCTCGACGTCTCGGTCACGAGT
>JAQWQN010000192.1 GCA_029244465.1 Pseudomonadales bacterium | reverse complement strand
AGTCAGCCATTTCGACCTTCCTCAATCGCTGTTATATGGATTCTTGCTGACAACCATATGCCCTTCTAATTAGTTTTTGAAGCCCGTTAACCTCGGCAAAAGCTACAGCGCTTCGCCACGCAGGGCACGCACCGCCCGCTGCAGAGCCGCCGCCTCGACCCGTTCTGGGGCAACCGTTTCTCCGACACAAACCTGCACGCGACGCCAAAGACGATTGGGACGCCTGAACACCCCACCGGAATGACTAAAGAAACTACCCCACAGTCCCTGCAATGCCATAGGTAACACCGGCACCGGCGTTTCTGCCACGATTCGTTCGATGCCGCGACGAAATTGGCCAATGTCCCCATCTAGCGTCAAGGCACCTTCAGGAAAAATGCAGAGTAAATCGCCTGCCAGCAAGGCACGACGAATTTCCGCGAATGCCGCTGCAAACGCGGCCGGATTTTCTTTCGCACCTTGTATGGGGATCGCCCCACCCACCCGAAATACGAAGTTGAGCACGGGCATATCATAGATCGGCTTGTACATGATGAACCGTATGGGTCGACGGACAGTACCAGCAAGTATCAGCGCATCAACAAAAGTGACATGGTTGCAGACTAATATCGCGCCACCTTTGGCCGGGATCTTATCCAAACCCTTATAGGATACGCGGTATATCGTGTGGCTAAGCAACCAGATCAAAAAACGCATCGCGAACTCTGGCACCTGATGGAAAATAAAGGCAGCAACAGCGATGTTCATCAGCATGGCAATCAACAAAAATTCAGGAATGGAAAGACCAGCCAACCCTAGACACAAGATGGATAGCCCCGCCCCGCTCACCATGAACACGGCATTCATAATATTGTTAACCGCGATGATCCTCGCGCGTCTCGCCGCGGGGGTGCGCGCCTGGATCAACGCATATAACGGGACGATAAACATACCGCCAAAGAAGCCAACCAGGCCAAAGTCGACAAGCAAGCGCACCACACCATCCAGTCCGAGAAACCCTAGCCAGGCCACCGTGTTGTGCGGCGCTAATTCATTCATTGCGAAGTACAGATCGATACCAGCAAAACTCATTCCAAACGCACCCAACGGCACAATGCCGATCTCGATGCGAGCGCCACTCATCCGTTCGCAAACCAGCGAACCAATGGCAACGGCAATGGTGAACACCGACAAAATCAAAGTAACCACTGTGCTGTTACCGTGCAGCGTCGTTTTGGTGAGGTTCGGTATTTGTGTCAGCAACACGGAGCCTAGAAGCCAGAACCAGGAGATGCCGAGTATCGAAAGATAGACAGATCGGTTCTCTCGAGCCTGCCGTACCATCGCCCAAGTCTCCTTGAACGGATTGCAACCAATCTTGAGCTCAGGCGCTGTTGGCGGACATTCGGGGATACATCGGCTCGCCAAGTAGCCGATGATCGCAACGACAACGACAGCCGCCGTCAAGCCTAAATTAACGCCCTCCATAGACGCGATGATTCCACCAACAATGGTCCCCAATAGAATTGCCACAAAGGTACCCATCTCTATCTGTGCATTACCACCGACGAGCTCATTTTCGTTGAGTTGTTGCGGCAAAATCGAGAACTTCAACGGTCCGAAAAAAGCGGACTGTACGCCAAGGAGAAACAAAACAACCAACATTGCCGTCACGCTCTGGGCATAGATCGCGAGTCCAGCCGCAAACGCCACACCAATTTCGGCAAGCTTGATCACCCTTACTAGACGGGATTTCTCGAACTTGTCAGCGATCTGACCGGCAGTGGCGGAGAAGAGAAAGAACGGCAAGATAAACAAGCCCGCCGCGAGGTTCACAAACGTGTCTGTAAATTCAGCCACGATGAGTCCGGAATAGACAAAGATCAAAGACAACGCAGCTTTAAAGACATTATCGTTAAGCGCGCCGAAAAATTGCGTCCAGAAGAGTCCGACAAAACGTCGTTCACGTAATAGTTTGAACTGCGAAGACATGGCAATACCGAACCTGATTGACCTACCTATCCACTGCCGCCATCATGCACAGCTCGCTTGTTGAGAGCCAGGAGAAGATGTGCCACTGTTTTATGGCTGGGTCATCGTCGCTTTTACATTCATTGTTCAGTTCGTCACGGTTGGGCTGGGTTACTACGCGTTCAGCCTCTACCTGAAGCCGCTAACAGAAACGCTTGGTACAGAACGCTTTTGGGTAGCGCTTGCACTGATGATCCAAGCCATCGTCATCGCGGCCCTGAGCCCCCTGGCAGGCAAGCTATACACAACCCAACCGATTAAGCCTCTACTCTTTATCGGCCTTGCCAGTCTTGGCCTTGGCCTACTACTCATGCCCCAAATCGACGCTCTATGGCAACTCTACGTGTTATTTGGCGGTCTTGTTGGCATTGGTGTAGTTTTTTTAGGCACAATCCCGTGCAATGTCATGCTCGCCAATTGGTTTGAAAAACGACGTGGTGCGGCCATGGGAATATCCCAATTCGGCATTACCATCTCTGCCACCATTCTTGTGCCGGCAGTGACATGGATCGTGATGAATTATGACTGGCAAACTGCTTTCGCCATCACTGGCACCGCGGCCATTGGCATATTAGCCCCACTCATTCATTTTTTGGCCGTTCGCTCACCCGCTGAAAAAAACCAATACCCAGACGGCGTGACCCCTCTAGAAACGTTGGCTAGCGTTGAAGATACGGAAGAATGGACCTTCTTACGAGCCGTTAAGAACCGCGACATCTGGCTCATAACGCTCACGATCGGACCTTGCTATCTGTCTATTGCTGCCATCGTTATCACCATGCCCTCACATTTTACCGACCTTGGCTTCAGCGCAATGGACGCAGCCTACGCCGTATCACTGACCACACTGATGGGAGCAATCGCAAAACCCCTAATGGGGACCTTGTCAGATCACTTCAACAAGAAATTCGTGATGGCCGCTGCCATTGCCATGCAAGCAGGCGGTGTTCTATTGCTGATCGAGATGACCTCATACAGTACCCTCCTGCTCGCCGGGTTTTTATTTGGACTCGGTTATGGTGGTGTTGCCCCGTTATGGGCAATCCTCTTGGCGACCCGCTTCGGTCGCGGCGCTTTTGCACAAATCATGGGCCACAACATGCCCATGCTAACGCCGTTCACGATGTCCGGCTTACCCTTCGCTACCTTTATATTTGGTCTTTATGGCAGCTATCTACCTGCCTATATGACACTACTGGCTGGCTTTGCCGTCGCCGCGGTAGCACTAACCTTTCTCAAACTCGAGCCGAACAACGGTGCAGCTCAAGTCTAGAGGTTAACTCTGCGATATGGAGCGTACCTCTTGTCTGGAATGGTCTTTTAATCCTGACAATTGCGACAACTAGGTACGACTCGCTGCGGCCTCTGGCACGTGGCATTGCTCAACGCGCACCCTCAACCAGAATAGTTTGTCTTCGAAAATCGATATCGATTCTTTGCCTCCATGGCGCGCTTGTTAGCGCAACCGACGCACCGAGGCTAACCGCATACGGGTTTGCAATGGCGACTTAGAGGTTTAGGTTAGTTGCGGTTGAAAATCGCGCTAGTACTCCTTTCGTTACCTGATTAAGCTTGAGGTCGAACAAGGGGATATCATGAATACAACGACCGCTCATATTTTCGCCACACTCGTGGCCATTTCGCTGGCTGCCTGCGAACCATCATCAAGCACGCCACCCTCGACTGAAAACGCATCAGTCTCAGCAGCGTCGATCACGACCGAAGCGTCTGGCATTTGGTTGGCGACCGATCGGTTAGAATCTGCGGATAGTGATACGGCTAATTGGCTGGCGCACGGACGGACTTATAGTGAGCAACGATTTAGTCCCCTTACCGGAGTGAACGCTGAGAATTTAGATCGGTTGGGACTGGCGTGGTCCTTTGACACCGAAAGTACCCGTGGCTTGGAAGCAACGCCGATCGTGATCGACGGGACGATGTTTACGACAGGCACTTGGAGTGTGGTCTTTGCCCACGATGCCAAGACCGGCGCGCTCAAGTGGAAATACGATCCCCAGGTACCTCGCGAATATGCTTACAAAGCCTGTTGCGACGTCGTGAATCGCGGAGCGGCGGTGTTCGAGGACAAGGTCTACGTCGGTACGCTCGACGGACGCCTGATCGCGATCAACGCTAATACGGGCCAGTTAGCATGGGAACAGCTAACCATTGATCCTGATAAGCCTTATACCATCACCGGCGCACCTCGCGTTGCCAACGGTAAGATTATCATCGGCAACGGCGGTGCCGAGCTTGGTGTGCGCGGCTATATCACCGCGTACGACGCCCGAAATGGCGAACAAGTCTGGCGTTTCTATACGGTCCCCGGCAATCCGGACGAGCCCTTCGAACACCCGGCGATGGAAGAAGCCGCCAAAACCTGGCGCGGTGGCCAGTGGTGGGAAGTTGGTGGTGGCGGTACAGTTTGGGATGCGATGGCATTCGATCCCGTGCTGAATTTACTCTATATCGGGGTCGGCAATGGTGCCCCGTGGAGTCGCTATACACGCAGTCCAGGTGGCGGTGACAATTTATACCTTGCCTCAATCGTCGCCATCGATGTCGATAGCGCAGAACTCGCTTGGCATTATCAAACCACGCCTGGCGATAACTGGGATTATACCGCTGTTCAGCAGATGATCCTCGCCGACATCGAAATCGGCGGGGAAGCTCGACAAGTAATCATGCAGGCGCCAAAGAATGGCTTTTTCTACGTACTAGATCGAAAAACCGGGGAATTTCTAAGCGCAGAGGCCTATGTCCCAATCACCTGGGCAACACACGTCGATCCCGAAACAGGTCGTCCAGTAGAAGATACCGGCGCGCACTATTTGGACGATACCAAAGTCGTGCGCCCTGGCCCCGCCGGCGGCCACAACTGGCACCCAATGGCATACAGCCCAAACACTGGTCTTGTGTATATTCCAGTCGTTGAGAATCGTCTTGCCTACACACAAGAACAAAACTTCGAACACAACCCGGATACCTGGAACACCGCCATCGATTTTCGACCAAACTCGGACTTAACGGACGATTTCCAAGTAGTGACCAAAATAGTTGCTTGGGACCCCGTGGCACAAACCGCAAACTGGACCCACACTCACAATCACGAGGCGGCTTCCGGACTTCTTGCCACAGCCAGCGACCTAATCTTCCAGCCTGGCGCCAATTGCGAGTTTGCCGCGTACGATGCTCACAACGGCGACAAGCTGTGGAGTACACAGACCCAGATGGGCACTATCGCAGCACCTGTCTCCTACGAAGTGGACGGTGAGCAATACATCGCGTTTGTCTCTGGTTGGGGTGGCGCGTCTGGACTTTACACCACCGTGCCTTGTGCCGATGGGCGGCGCGCAAAAACGGGTCGGATATTGGCGTACAAAATCGGCGGCACAGCAACTCTGCCTGAAGCGCCCCTTACCCCATCTATCCCGGCCCCACAACCGCGCCGAGCGGCAACGCTGGCCGTACTCGAACAAGGCGAACTTCTATACAGCCGACATTGTGGTTTCTGTCATAGTCTCGGTGCGGGACCAGGAGGTGTTATTCCCAACCTAGCCCATATCGGCGCAGACACCCTGGCCACTTGGGATGCTATCGTCCTGGGCGGCGCGCGACGGGACATGGGTATGGTGAGCTTCGCGCACTTACTTTCTTTAGAGCAATCTCACGCGATCCAGGCCTGGGTACTGGAAGTTGCAAACGCCGCAACAGAAAAAACCACTGCGGCAGAACAAGCCGGCGAATGAGCGAGCTCACGTTGCGCAAAATCAATATACAAGGGCTGCACCACGCGGCCTACAGGTGCCACGACAGCGAGCAAACCAGAGCCTTCTACGAAGACTTCTTGGAGCTGCCGCTGGTTGAAGCGTTGCCAATAGGAGCCACCGCCACTGGCCGCGAAGCCCGTGTGTTACATACCTTTTATCAAATGCAGGATGGCAGTTGTGTTGCCTTCTTCGAAGCCCCAGATGAAGACTTCGAGTTCAAACACCAGCACGATTTCGACCTCCATCTTGCGCTTGCTACGGAGTACGAAACCCTCCAGCGCATGCTGGCAAAGGCCAAATCGGAGAACCGAGAAGTCCGTGGTCCCAGCGATCACGGCTTTATTCACTCGATTTACTTTCGGGACCCGAACGGATACGTCGTGGAACTGGCAGCACGCGCACCCGGCAAAGGCAAAGGGAACGGCTTCGATTCCGCAAAAGCGCATGCGCGCCTGGCGCGCTGGCAACACTCAGTACACAGCTAAACGTGCGCATTCTCTACATCGATATCGATACGCTCCGACCCGATCACCTTGGCTGTTATGGCTACCATCGCAATACCAGCCCTAACATCGATATCTTCGCCCGCGATGCACTGCGCTTTAACAACGTACACGCTTCAGACGTACCATGCCTACCCAGTCGAACGGCACTGCTAACGGGACAATTTGGCATCCATAACGGTGTTGTCAACCACGGCGGGACTGATGCAGACCCTGCTATCGAAGGCGAGAGCAGAGGTTTTTGGTCCCGCCTGCAGATGACCAGTTTTCCCAATCGCTTGAAACGCGCCGGATTGAAGACTGTCTCCATCAGTTCGTTCGCGCAACGGCATTCTGCATTTCACTGGTACTCTGGCTTTGACGAAGCCTTCAACGTCGGCAAGTACGGCCTGGAGACGGCGGACGAAGTCTGGACAATCACAGACGATTGGCTGACGAGAAACGGTAAAGATGACAATTGGTTTCTGCATGTTCATATGTGGGATCCACACACCCCCTATCGCGCGCCGATCGGTTACGGTGCGCCGTTTGCCGACGAGCCACTGCCCAGTTGGCTATCTGAAGAGGTGCGCGCGGAACATTGGCAAAGCTGCGGACCGCATTCGGCTCAGGAAGCCAACGGCTTTGCCCCTAAACCTGAGATGCTGGCACCATTTCCGCGGCAACCGCAAGCAATTCCTGATCTGCAGGCAGTCAGACAGATGTTCGATGGATATGACACTGGGGTGTTAATGGCAGACGACTACGTCGGTCAGCTTTTTAACAAACTAGTAGACCTCAACATCGACTCTGACATGGTCATTATGTTGAGTTCGGATCACGGCGAGACGCTGGGCGAGCTCAATGTCTACGGCGACCATCAGACCGCCGACCAAATCACAACGCGCGTACCTTTGTTGTTGCGTTGGCCAGGGATCGAGCAGGGGAACAAGATACTAGACGCGTTCCACTACCAGATTGATGTCAGCGCTACGATCTTAGACTTATTGGGACAACGTGTACCCAGCAACTGGGATGGCAGGAGTTTCGCGCAGCACCTACGCCAAGGACAAGATGGCCAGGGACAAGATGGAGGGCGCGATTATCTTGTCCTGTCACAAGCTGCATGGGCTTGTCAGCGAGGGGTTCGATTTGACGACTACATGTATATTCACACACGCCATGACGCATTCCACCTCTATCCCGATGAGATGCTGTTTAATGTTGTCGCCGATCCGCACCAAATGAATAATTTGAGCAACTCACATGCTGCGGTTATGTCACTTGCCAGAGCACACCTGGCCAATTGGTTGGCGGATAATGCACCTTACGCCCGTAACCGCGATCCACACGACAACGTCATGAGCGAAGGTGGGCCATTTCACGTGCGCGGCCAACTGGCGGACTACTTAACCCGTCTGCGGGCAACAAACCGTGCACATTGTGCCGACGCACTCGAAGCGAAGTGGACCTAAGCGAGATCATAAGGAATCGACCAACATGCTACTCAAACCCTATCGCGTAATCGACCTTACCCAGGAGCGAGGCAACCTTGCGGGTCAAATTCTTGCCGACCTTGGCGCTGATGTGATTCAAGTCGAGCCACCGGGCGGCGCGTCGGGAAGACGGCTCGCCCCCTTCTATCAGGACAAACAGGATAACGAACACTCCCTCTATTGGTGGGGCTACACCCGTGGTAAACGCAGTCTCGAACTAGATCTTAAAACCGAACGGCGTACGTTCCTTGAACTCGTCAAAAGCGCCGACTTTCTCATTGAATCAGAGCCAGTAGGCTCTCTCGACGCGATTGGATGTGGCTACAGTGACCTTGCCCAGGAAAACTCCGCTCTAATTTACGTCTCCATAACACCATTCGGCCTCAGTGGCCCAAAGGCTCACTGGGCGGCAT
>JAQWQN010000123.1 GCA_029244465.1 Pseudomonadales bacterium | reverse complement strand
CACAGTGGTACCCCGTCCAAGGATCTGCGGCGGCATGCGCCTCATACCGCTCCATGTTCCTGGGCTTTGACTTCTCGCCCTGGTACACCGAGAAGAGTTCGGGATATTTATCGACATGGCCAAAAACAGTGTGCCCGATCGTTGGCGCACCGACATTAGGCGAGGCTTCACTCAGTTCATAAGTGAACCTTACCTGCTGCTCATGATTTAGCCCGATTTTCTTGAAAACGAGAACTTTATGGCGCAGCAGCGCATCATAGACTGTGGCTACCTGTTCGGGATCGAGCTTTTTCTTGAGGTCAACACCCTCTACCTCGACGCCGAGGTTTTCGGATATGGGCTTCAACTGAATAAGTCCACTTGCCTCGGCTGCGATCAGGCGAGCATCAATCTCTTCAAGCGTACCAAGCGTGGGTTTCAAAGTGGCTTGCGTCATGTTTAGACCTCCCAATCTAGAAATGCGAAAGAATTCTTAATATAGCATGGTGCGTTTGCCGATAGGTAACTCCCGCTCTAGTCATTTTCAACGCGAAATTTCTGTCATTATTAGGCGATTCAACATATGGAGAAGTCAGATGGCAATCGGAACAGCACTCATTATTGGTGGCGGACCTGGCATCAGCGCAAGCTGCACTCGTTTATTCAGCGAGCAAGGTATGCAGGTTGCACTGGCGGCAAGGAAGCCGGAAAAATCCGCCATGGTTCGTCTGCAGACTGATCACGGCGCTGCTCTTTATCAATGTGACGCCAGTGATCCAGAGTCAGTCAAGCATCTGTTCGAGCGCGTCGTTAGCGATCATGGACGAATTTCGCTCGTCATACATAACATTGATGGTCGCTCTCCAGACATATTTCGCAAGGCAATCACCGAAGCCGAGCCCGAACTCGCGCTGAGCGTCTTAAAGAACTCCGCATACAGTGCCTTCTTGGTCGGGCAACAGGCCGCGACACACATGCTGGCACAAGAATTGGACGATACGGGACAGCGCGGCACGATCATCTACACCAATGCGAGCGCTGCCTTTAAGGGTTATCCAAAGAGTGGCGCATTTGCAATGGCATCGCATGCTAAGTCGGGTCTCGCGGAGAGTATGGCGCGAGAGTTGGGTCCACAAGGCATTCATATCGCACACGTCCCGATTGATGCTGCCATTGGTTGGACGCAAGAAGATGGGACACGAGCGCATCGATTGGCCGGCACCTCGGTGGATGACAATATGGCAGATCCAGATCGCATTGCTGATACCTACTGGCACCTCCACCAACAACATCGTTCGACCTGGACATTTGATGTTGTCCTACGTCCGTGGGTCGAAACCTGGTAGCTGCGAGGTCAGTCATCGATGACTTCCTGACCCAGTTTAGCGCCAATCGCATCGTCGCCCAGACACCACCCCGGTTCCTCAACACCACCGTGTCGCAAGACGCGCCCGGCTAACTGGGATCCGCAGGGCGCGCAATAAACTCTGCATTCACAATATTGGCTGCCGCACCCAGTCCTAGCCAACGCGTCATGTGTGCTGACAGTGTGTTTTTTGTCTGATCGCTCAAGAGCACGTTCCAATTTACCTGCGGACGTAAAAACGGTGCGGTGTAATAGCCAAACAGGAGCGCTCGATCTTCATTCTCGGTCGTGTTTTCGCCTGACGTATGCCACAACCGCCCCTCCATCAGAATCACATCACCGGCACGTGCGAGGAAAGGGCGCATGAGTTGTTGCACATCATCAGGCACCTCGGCCTGACTGCGTAATCGATGGCTACCCGGCAAATAGCGCGTTGCGCCATTCGCTTCATGTACATCATCCAAACACCAGATCACGTTCAACGACCATCGATGCAACCACGGACCGGGAAAAACGACCGCAAGATCAGAGTGTGGGACCATCGATTTAGCACCCGGACGAGCAATGTTGGCCGTGAAATTAGATATTAGAAAGTCTTCGCCAAGCGTCGCCCGAACCGCCTCGACCGCTATCGGATACTGGATGAGGTCAACAAAAACAGGATCAAGATCCAGTAGATTGAAAACACGGACATTCGCGTCATTCGGGTCAAGCCCCGGGATGTAGGTAGGTGACCCTCGCCGCTCACTCTCAGCGGCCGCCACCCAAAGTTTCTCCTTGATCTCCATAGCCCGTGCCTGCGACAACACGCCCTTGACGATGCAAAACCCGTCTTCTTCCAGTTCGCCGTAATCTATCACTCGCCCCTCCCATAGCGAAAGTATGCCCTGCCAATCGATCCTCGTCTTCCGTAAAACCGGTCCTCGTCTTCCGTAAAGTAGATACACAAAGCAGGTCACAACATCCGCTAGTCAACGTCGATTCTCTGAGGTGGATTAAGCACACGGTCAGGTGGCATAGCAAAGTGCTTATATAAGGACCGTACGCTGTGCAACCACAACAATCATCGGACTCTGGCAAAACTATGCCTCTTCGAGCCCGTATGGCTTGATGCCTACGCTTCGGTTACGCTCCTTGGCATGCGAAAATTTTGGCTTTCATTGGGATGGATGTCCGCAATCGGCAGTGCGGTCGACGCACTCATCGTCATTTACGCGATCATGATCATAATGACCACGTCCGCTTCTGCATGGACACTCACCTGCGAAGTCCTTTTTCGAGACCATCTCGTGTGGCTATATTGGGTCAAACAGCTCGCTTATCACATTATGCACCGAGAGATTATCGATTGGATTTTTGCCTTCCCTGCCGTCGCTTTTTTTACCGTTCGGATTGTCGTCAGCGGTCTGGTCGGTAAGTGGGCGTTTAACCGAGCCAAACGACTCAGTAGTTCGGAGGACACATGATCCAGGGCGGTTGTTTTTGCGGCAAGATCCGCTATCAAATCGAACCAGGCAACTACACTGCTGCGAACTGCCACTGCTCAATGTGTCGCCGAGTACACGCAGCACCCTACGTCAGCTGGCTGGTCGTACCGAGAGAGCAATTCAGCTACCAACAGGGTGTCACCAAAACCCTGCAATCGTCAGAAACCGGTGCCCGCTACTTCTGCGCAGAATGCGGAACCCACATCGCCTGCGACAACGAGAAACACCCCAAGATAATCGACATCACCATCGGTAGCCTGGACAACCCAACGCCGTTTTCGCCCACAATAGAAGTGTTTACTGACGCCCGCTTGGATTGGGTCACGCACCTCGACTAAGCAAAACACAATTCTCGCTGGTATCAGTCCCGTCATTCACAGACAATATTGTTGATATTTTTGGGGGTCAAAACTGATGGCACAGTACGAAGTCACCGCGCGTAATTTTAGTGAGTCGAGCGAGAATCGCATGCACAGTGACGACATCGCTCAGAAGTTTGGCTTCAAAGGCGCCCTCGTGCCCGGGGTCGCGGTCTATGGCCACCTGACTCATCCCTTGGTCGAACGATTTGGCGAGACTTGGCTTGCCAATTCTGTCTCCGACCTAAGGCTGTTAAAACCGGCTTATGATGGCGATCGGCTGATCTTGAGTCTCAGTGAGGCTGATGACCAACAAACTGTGCAATGTCACAACGCAGATGGCGAACTTCTCGCAACACTGATCTCATCGTCACCCGACAAGTTGCCCACTCCGGAACCGAAAGCAACCTTCGAGCAACCACCCAAATCCAATGGCCGTATCGAGATTGAGTGGGGCCAAATCGAAATCAACCAACCATTCAACGAATGGCAAATCACGGTTGATCAAGAAACCAATCAAACCTATGCCTCACAAGTCGCAGATGACTTGTCGACCTATACAGACGGTTTGGTACACCCGCACTTCCTACTCTCCAGCGCCAATAAGGCTTTAATGGAGGAGTACGTGATGCCCACCTGGATCCACGTCGGTTCAGAAACCAGGCATCGCCTGCCCGTAAAAGTGCAAGACACGCTGACCGTCCGATCTGTGCCACTCGAGCGATGGCAGAAGAAGGGGCATGAATTCATCCGTTTATATGTCAGCTATTGGCGCGGCGATGAACTGACAACGGACATCCTCCACACCGCCATTTACAAGATTGCGAGCTGATGCGACTCGCCGTTCTCGCTTCACACGAAGGTATGACCCTGCAAGCCGTCACCGACGCCTGCACCTCTGGCGTACTGCCTGCTGAGATCGCAATCGTCATCAGCAACAACAGCAACTCGGGTGCAATCCGTCGTGCCGAAGCGGCGAATCTGACAACAGCCCACATCAGCGGCAAGACTCATATAGAACAAGGCGAAGACCACGCGATTTTAAGCGCGCTCACTGGGGCAGGCGTCGACTATGTTCTTTTGTTAGGTTATATGAAGAAACTTGGTCCTAAGACCCTCCGTCATTTTCAGGGCCGGATACTCAACACCCACCCGTCGCTACTACCGAAATTCGGCGGCCACGGATTCTTCGGTCGAAGAGTTCACGAAGCTGTGCTCGCTGCAGGTGACGAAGACACAGGAGCAAGCATTCATCTAGTGGATACCGAATACGATCAGGGGCCCTTGCTCGCTCAAATCAAAGTCCCCGTCGATCCCAACGATTCTGTTGAGACACTAGAAGCGCGGGTTAAGGCAGCAGAACAGAAACTCCTGGTAAATACTCTCGCCGAACTCGCACAGCCTCTGGAAGTCTCCAATTACTGAGGACACCACCGCTCGACCAATCACTAGGAATTGTTCAATTTGGTTTAGAGCCGCCAGATCCCAAACCTGACAATCAGGAGAACAATAAACTGCAGGTGGTGTTTGCCCCTGAGTCTCAAGCCCGTACGATATCCAATGCAAGCTCGTGGAGTGGCCCGTTAGCCGCGCACAGAACTGTCCCGCCGAGGCATGGATTTTCCCCATGGAACGTGGTCACCACACCACCAGCGCCTCGGACAATTGGGATCAAAGCTTGGATGTCGTAACACTGAAGATTCGCATCGGATGAGATGTCCATGGACCCCATGGCCAACATCGCATGTATATAGCAATCGCCGCCAACGCGACTGAGTCGAACTTGTTCGATTAACCGCTCTACAGAGCCGAGTTCCCCCTCACCAAACCATTCCAACCCAGTTGTTCCAAAAACCGCGTCATGCACGGACGCACACGATGAGGTTCGCAGATCAAACTTAGTCTCCCCGCGCTGATAACGCGCATGACGACCATCGCCAGAAAAGAGTTCCCCGACAAAAGGCTGCCCCATCGCACCGACAATCGTGTCCTGACCATCAAACAACCCCAACAACACACCCCAATGCAGCATGCCCGACATAAAGGCTCGTGTGCCATCTATGGGATCAATCACCCACGTAAGACCACAGCCAGGCTCATAACCATATTCTTCACCGTAGATACCGTGATCAGGAAACTCAGCACGAATGGCTTCTCGAATCACCAACTCACAAGCACGGTCTGCAGCCGTCACAGGATCGAACACTCCACCCGAACGTTTATCCTCAACCTCTAGGTCGGTACGAAAGAAGGGTAAGGTCTCGATACCCGCACGCGACACCACGCGCTCTGCGAAACCGAGATACTGCGCTCTCTCGCGATCAGCGACTACGACACGATCAGAAAAGCCAAAGCCATCACCCACTCTATTTACCACCCATCACTTCAAGGATAAGATCGAGTGAAATACTAGCAGATGGACAAGCCCATGCCTGACCTCATTCTTCCCGATTCGATGCGCCCACAATACGAGAACTTCCACTTCGCACCAGCACAGATGCGCAACGGTATCCTCTACGCATCAGGACAAATTGGCTCAGACGCCAAAGGCAAAGTCCCAGAATCAGCCGAAGAAGAGTTTCGCAACGCCTGGAATTCAGTTGGCGCAGTCCTCGCAGCCGCAGACATGAATTTCTCGAATATCTTCGAGTTCACCAGCTACCACGTCGGACTACAGGAACACATGCGCACCTTCATGAAAGTAAAAGATGAGTTTGTGCAAGAGCCTTATCCGGCGTGGACCGCCATTGGCACGACCGAGTTGGCAATACCCGGTGCCAGGGTTGAAATACGGATACAAGCCACATAAAACGCCAATTGGTCATCTATTAAACACCTTTCGTCGGATCCGGCGTGATTAATTAATGATTTCCTTATACTTTCCTACTGTTTTCATAGCCACGGATTACTATGAGGATTTCTGCCTTCAACT
>JAQWQN010000112.1 GCA_029244465.1 Pseudomonadales bacterium | reverse complement strand
GGTCGCCGCCGCGGTCCGGGTGATGCTCTTGGCACATGCGCCGTGCTTCCATGATTTCATGTACTGGCAATACCAGTTGCAGACCGAGTTCCTCAATTTCTGATTCGCTTAAGGTACGAACGGGACTGGCTTCATCTGGGGGACGGTAAAATCCGCGCCAGGTGCTTGTCGATTTGCTGGCGTAGGAAACAGGACCAGATAATCCGAGTTTCCAAGGGTGATTCTTCGACGGCTTAGGCATACGTAATATTAGACCTCGTTTGCTTGCTTAGTCGCGGTTTAATGCCGCTATTAAGACCACTTGGTTCACAAATCTGCCGGCTGAACCCGGACGGTAACATATTTGTTATCGAATTAGCGAAGGAAGTGGCCGGAGACAGCGTTTTACAGGTCGCTTGGTCGACAGGTCGTGACCCTTTTGTTTCGCTACATTCTAATGCAAGCTGCAACCATCAATAGCGACCTGAGAAAGTAACTTGTATGAATGGATCTAAGTTAAGCCTGGTTTTGACACTGTTTTCAGCGACTTTGACGGGACAGGCTTTGGCTCTTGACGTTGAGCCCTTCGCAATGCCTAAAGTCTCCGTCGAGGCTGGCTTCCAGGACTTTTATGCGCAGGTCGCACGCAATATTTATGTCTCCGGGCAACCTGATGAATCGGCCCTGGCGTTGGCAAAAGCGAACGGCGTATCACGCGTAATCAATTTACGCACGCATCAAGAAATGGACAATCGTATGGTTGTCCCTTTTGACGAAGCGGCAGCCGTAGCGTCGCTGGGTCTTGAGTATGTCCATATTCCCTTGGGTGGACCTGATACACCGTACTCAGAAGAAAGCCTGGCTACCTTCGCCGAGGCCGTTGCGAGCTCTGATGGACCGGTTCTCCTCCATTGTACGGTCGCTTGGCGCGCATCACACCTGTGGGCGGCGTACTTGGTGGCGCATCAAGGCTACAGCGTGGCGAACGCCGTCGAAGTTGGCAAGCGCATGAATATGGGTGGCTTTCCCTTCGCGGAGTTTTTAGGCCGTAGTGTTAATTTGGATGTCAAATAGCGATGAGGGATGCGATATCAAGATTCCCGGTGCCCGCGCTAGACGAGATGCCTGATGACATTCGGTCGCGGGTTGAGGCTGTTCAGGCGAAGTCTGGCTTTATCCCAAATGTCTTCTTGGTTCTTGCCGCAAGACCAGATGAGTTTCGTGCGTTTTTTGCCTATCACGATGCGTTGATGGAAAAGGACAGCGGCTTGAGCAAAGCCGAAAGAGAGATGATTGTGGTCGCGACCTCGGCGATGAACAGTTGCCACTACTGCGTCATCGCGCATGGTGCGATTTTGCGGATTCGTGCCAAGAACCCGTTGCTGGCGGATCAGATTGCGATTAATTACTTAAAAGCCGACCTCGATGGTCGACAAAGACAGATGTTGGATTTTGCGGTGCGTGTCAGTCAAGACAGTGCTTCAGTTGAACAAGTCCATATCGACCAGTTACTTGAAGCCGGGTTCTCGCTTGATGATGTTTGGGACATTGGTGCGGTTGCGGCGTTCTTCGCGCTGTCCAATCGAATGGCAAATTTCACTGCGATGCGACCTAATGATGAGTTTTATGGGCTAGGCCGATAGCGCCGAAATCTAAACTTTGGATTTCGTCCAGGCGACGATGAGATCGCTGACTGCATCACGTGCGTTAGCTGGCGCCGTTAAGTAGTGATCGCCCGCAATGAAGGCCAACTTTTTATCGTGGCTGCCGATGGCCGCAAATATTTGTTCGGCGTCACTTGGAAAGACTCCTGTGTCACTCATGGATTGAATCACCAGGCTCGGGATGTGGCAGTTCGCAAGATGCTTTGCGCCCTGGCACTCGGACGTGCGCAAGCTCCACATAGAAAGCCACGTTCGCAACGTGTTGGTTAAGCCGATACCACGTGGAGAAAAATTGGCACGTTTGGGATCTCCGGCGTAACACACGCCGACCGGTCGATCGGATGGATCGATACTGCCATCCATCAATCGAAGATCTGCCCAGGTACGACACATCAGAAACGGACGATCAGACCAATTGATGCGTTTCAGACGTTCGAGCTCAGTCAGAGCCCAATCGGTAATGCGCTCATTCCGGGCGCGTTGTGCAGTTCGGTAGGTTTTGATGAATTCAGTCGAATAGGGTGGCCCGTGCTCTGGGTTAAACATGTTAATGGCGTCATCTACGCTCGTTGGATCTGCTTCGTCGACAACCGATGGGTCCATCCAGGCCGTGAGGACCTCCGGTCGACCGCCGTGAGCGTTGAGCGATATGTAGGCATCTGCAGCTGGTAGATCCAAACAAGCATCGGGAAGTTTTAGGTCATACGTCGGCGAGATGTTCGGGTTGGCCGCCTGTGATTGATACGCTGCCATGAGCGACCCGCCTCCAGAATTACCGATAAGAATGATGTTCTCGACGTCAGGTTGCGCTTTGAGCCAGCTGACGCCCGCACCAATGTCGATCAGTGCATGTTCAAGGATGAAATAGGCTTCGTTGCCTCGAAATCGCGTATTCCAGCCTAAAAACCCAAACCCGCGTTCTGCAAGATATTGACCGAGGTAGTGTTCGCTGAAATCAACGTTGTAATGGGTCGCAATAAACACCGTGGTTGGCGGGCTCGAGGTTGGGCGACAGTAGAGCCCTTGACATGGATTGAAGCCGGCACCGTTGCGAGTACTGGTAGCCGATGTTAAGGAAACGAACTCACGTTCAACTCGGGACATAATTTTCTTCCAATCTCAGTAAGCCGAACCTGATTTTTCAATCGGAGCGTTAGTCTTGCTGCGTTCTCGTTTGCTTCAGTTTGCCTTACACGATGGGCGAGTAGATGATCGCAGCAGCAATTCAATTATTTTATACATAGCTGTTTGGAGGATGATATGGCTGATCTCGTTCTATCTGGATTAAGTGGCAAGGTGGCAGTGGTCACTGGCGCGGGGCGAATGCGCAGCATCGGGCGTCCAATCGCAGTAGAACTTGCCAAAGCTGGATGTAACGTCGTGTTAACGGGGACAGGGCGTGACGCTGAAGATTATCCTGAAGATGAGCAAGAGGCCGGATGGCGAGATATCGCGTCGGTCGCTGAAGAAGTGCGGTCCGCGGGTGCACAAGCGTTAGAAGTGGTGAGCAATGTCACCGACCCAGAAGCAGTCTCAAGTTTAGTGGCCAGCACGCTCGAGCGATTTGGTCGGGTCGATTTTGTGATTAACAATGCAGGCGCTGCGCGCGGCTCGGATCGGGTGCCGGTTGTTGAACTGGCCATTGAAGATTGGCACAAGGTCATGAACGTCAATCTGAATGGGACGTTCTATATGAGCCGGGCTTTCGGGCAGGCATTGGTCGAGCAAGGAGAGGGTGGTGCGATTATCAATATTTCCTCCATCGCGGGTAAAGCCCTGCCGCCCAATACGGCGGCGTATGCAGCGTCCAAGTCGGCGATCCAAGCCCTGTCAGCTTCCATGGCACGAGAAATTGGACGCCACAACGTTCGAGTAAACGCTATCTGTCCTGGCATCATCGATACCTACAGGATGGATGAGATTGGCCGTGGTGAACGGTGGGATGCCATGCTCAAGACGATCCCGCTGGGGCGCGCTGGTATCGGTGAGGACATTGCCTACATGGCCGCGTTCATGTGCTCTGATCAAGGAAGCTGGATCACTGGCCAGTCTTACAACGTTGACGGTGGTTCTGTCGTGCAGCACTAGCTGTTTGCGAAACGAGTGCATGCTAACCTGTACTTTTTTAGCGTGGGAGAGGCTTAATGCGATTAGAAAATAGGGTGGCCATAGTCACCGGTGGTGCAAGTGGCATGGGCAAGTCGACGGTCCACAAGTTTTTGGGCGAAGGGGCGAAAGTCGTTATTGCCGATTTCAACGAGCAGACCGGTGAGGAAACCGTGGCGGAGGCTGTTGATCGAGGGTTTGTAGATCAAGTGAGATTCGTCAAAGTGGATGTTGCGCAAGAGGACGATATCGTTGCGATGATGGATTGCGCGCGAGACGCGTTTGGACGCATCGATATCGTCTTTAACAATGCAGGGGTGGGCGGTGCGATCGGTCCACTGACCGAGACGACGGTTGATTCCTGGGACTACACCATGGACGTGCTTGCCAAGGGGGTGTTTCTAGGGATTAAGCATGCCGCGCGGCAGATGATTGCGCAGGGCGAGGGTGGATCGATTATCAATACAGCTTCGATCGCTGGATTGAGTGGCGATGCCGGACCAATGATCTATTCTGCCGCAAAGGCAGCGGTGATCAGCCTGTCGAAATCAGCGGCGGTTGAGCTTGCGCCGGAAAAAATCCGGGTCAACGCAATCTGCCCGGGATTTATTGCCACCCCGCTAGCCGCAGTGAGTCGCGATCGGGTAGCAAAAACGCAGGAGAACTTTGCGACGTCGCAACCATGGCCGGAATTCGGCGATGGCGAGCACATCGCGGGCGCGGCGCTATTTCTTGCCTCTGAAGATTCTCGGTTTGTCACGGGTGAGCACATCGTCGTCGACGGTGGGCTAACCGCGGCAGGACCGGAGCTCTCGCGTCGCTTTCCAAAAGGGTCTGCCAGGGATTCACGGGTCGTCGGTGTGACAAAAGGCAGTACTGGCGAAGCGCCGCAGATTACTCGTTTGGACTAAGTTTTATCAGTTAGAGCGACACCATCGCAATCAAGCCTAACCGCACGTCGCGTACTTACGCTAACTGTCGGCGACCCTTGCGGCGATAACGACGGTCTTCGCCATAATAGGCTTGCCTGGGAATACCGTTGTCCTCATCGCGACGTGATTCCTGGCGACGATCGTTCAGGTGCTTATAGCGACAGCGACACTGCTGCGGTCTATCGCACGTGCCGAGCGGCAATTGTGGCGCATGTGCTGCCAAAAATTTTTGTCCACCGTTGCGTTCGGCAGCCTTACAACAGCCCTCAGCGCTACGAATGACGACCCCCATAAAAGTACGTGAGTCATGCTTCAGTGGATTAACAGACCGATGTGCGCCACCTGACCGTGGGCTAACCGATGCCTTGTTGTACGTGGCCAGTCGTCTTGCCGCGGCTTTTTCGTGATAGCTGTGCGATTTCTGCTGTTTTGAACCCGCATTCCCTTGCGCTCGTCCAAACAGTTTTCCGCTTAAGCGGTCTAACCAGCCCATGCGCGTTACTCCGTCTTTGGATGCTTATTATAGCGTTGAATAAGGATCGATCTGGAAGATCAGCAACATTTAGTTCGCTTTTGTATCAATTCACTTAGTCGCCCCAGGGACGATGACTGACGACAGGGCTCTCGAGCCAGCCGTAACGGATGGATTTTGCTTCGATAGGCTGGTCTTTTAGCGGTATTGGCTCGTGATATAAGGACCAGTGTGTTTGCCCGGCGGTACGATAGCCTATTGAAGCACCGATCGGGCTTGAGAACGTTAGAAAACCATTTTTGTGGGAGATTTCGGGGGCCGGTGTCGGTCGCAATTGCCCGTTCTGTAGCAACCGTGCGCGCAAGTTGGATTCTGGCATGGCGCTGGTATCGCCAACACGGTCTAAAAATTGCTCTAACTCGCGTCTCAATAGCGCCTTGGTTTTTTGATAGTCAGGCGTGTTTGCTAGGTTATTGAGTTCATGCGGATCCGCGGCAAGATCGTATAGTTGTTCGCTGCCCACGGCTTCAAACCATTTTGCTTGCTGTTCGGTCAGGGTGGCTGCCATGTAAGCCGCTCGCCAGGCGCGTACCATCTCTAAATTGTCTCGGTAGCTGAGCAGATGACCGCCTGCGACGTCCGGATACCATGAACGTATATAGCGGAATTGTTTTGAGCGTATGGCGCGCTGACGATCTAGGACTTCATCAATTCGATCTCTGCTTGCATAAACGTAAGAGCGATTACTGGTTGTCAGTGGCATACCATGTAACCAGATAGGTGGGCTCAGACCAGCCCAGGTCAATACCGTGGGTGCGAGGTCTACGAAACTGACAAGCCTTGGGTCTTCTTGGTTGAGCCTTGCGTGATACTTGTCTTGGAGCGAGGGTGGATAAGCGATCAGTAACGGCACTTTTGTCCCTGAATCGTATAGCTCTCGTTTGCTCCTCGGTAAACCGTCACCATGGTCGGTGGTCCAAACGACGATCGTATTTTCCAGCAGACCATCGCCCTTGAGAGCCTGCAAAATCTTACCCACACGCCGATCCATCAGGTGAATATTATCGTAGTGGCGGGCGAGATCTGAGCGCACTTCAGACAAATCTGGCAGATAAGGAGGCAGGCGTACCTCTTCAGGGTTGGTGATGCGTTTTCGACGTGCGGTGATGGCAGCCCGCATTTTTTGCGATGCAGCGTGGCTCGTTGAGTGAGCGGGACCGTTTTGTCGCATGACACCGCTCTCATGCGTTTCGATGAAGTTGATCAAGCCGAAAAAAGGCTGTCCTTGGCCACGTTCGCGCCACGCTGTATCGCCAGCACCATCGCGGTCCCAAATTGTGAATGGTCCTGAACCTGCGCGAATCCCGCTGAACTGGTAGTCGAGCTTTCGATCAGTAAACGTAAAGTAACCGTTGGCTCTCAGAATCTCTGGGAACGCCCGCACCTCAGCGCTTGGCTGAGCGAGGTAGAATCCCAACGGTGCTGTCGAGGTCCGCATGTGTTGTCCACCGAAACTTATTTGGTGTTGTCCGGTCATTAATGCGGCTCGACTCGGGGCGCAGACCCCTGCCGTGGTAAACGCGTGGGTGAAACGCACACTACGTTTGGCGAGCAGATCGATATTAGGCGTATTGGCAATTTTGTCGCCATAGGCGCCAATCCGCGGACTCAGGTCTTCGGCCATTAAAATCAGGATGTTTGGTGGTTTGCTCGCTTGCGCCGCTGCGGCCAAAGCAGGGCAGACAGCGCACGCGATGAAAAATAAGGCGCTGAGCAAAGGCATTACAAGTACATCGCGTTTAAGACACAAGAAAGGGTGACCCACATAAGGATTGTCAGCGGCGTACCAACCTTGACAAATTCTGCGAATGTGTAGTTGCCCGCACTCATGACAAGAAGGTTGGTTTTGTAGGCCATTGGTGTTGCATAACTCATGTTTGCACCGAATAGAACGGCAAGAATGAAGGGTTCAGGTGGCAGCATCAAACCGTTTGCAATCCCAATACCAATTGGCGTGCCAATAACGGCCGCAGCATTGTTAGAGACTACATTGGTAAGGACGGCAAGCAGCAGCATGAGAGATGACAAGACCACGAACGGACCTGAATCTGCTGTGAGATAGAGAAAT
>JAQWQN010000086.1 GCA_029244465.1 Pseudomonadales bacterium | reverse complement strand
AGTTCTCTCAGTCGGTACGGCTAAATCCACGGATAAGCCTTGCACTGGGTTGCCGCTTTCTGCTTGGATGGCATCGACCGTAGCTGCAAGCTTCGCTTCATCTCTCGCTACAATCGTAACGTCCACACCTTCCAGACTCAGTGCCCGGGCGATTGCTCGGCCGAGCCCGGAGCTGCCACCGCAAACGATAGCGCGCTTACCTTCGATGCCTAGATCCATAGTTTTTCCTCATGTTGCGTGTTAATCCGGCGCGTTCTTATATCGCTTTTCTTATGTCGTTTTTCTTGTTTCGCTCAGTAGAACGCGGTTGGCGGTATCTCGCCGCCAAAGTTGTGAATGCCCCAACTGATATATGCCATATCCTGAACATTAGCGATATGGGTGATCGAAGTCTGCAAGTCGCGCCACCATCGTTCCAGTCCGGAGGCTTCCTGAATTCCGGCAGACCCTGACAAGCGTACCAACGGCGTGAAACTCTGAAACACACGGTCGGTAGCACGCACCTGGTTGCGCCGGAAATGCAGCCGTTGTGCTGGTGTAATCGCATTGCCGGCAGACGTGTGGTCGTAGAGCTCGGCAAGCATATGGCGCAACTGGAGGACACTGGCATCAAGATCTGCTTCCGCTACAGCCAAGGCACTGAGGTAGGCAGGATCGGTCTTAGCAACGCTGCCCACCACTGACACTCGATCCATCATATAAGATTGTTGGGCTCGCAATGCACCCTTGGCAATGCCCAGGGTGCCGGCAGCAATTGCGGCGGAAAACATGATGCCAAACATCATCGCGTACAGCGGATTATCTGGTCGCCATTGAGCGGCATAAATTCCTTCCGTCACTTTCTGTGCTTCATACACACGATAGTCAGGAACGAACACGTCTTGCATACGAACGTTCTTGCTACCAGTGCCTTTGAGCCCCATCACGTTCCAACTGTCATCGACAATCTCGTAGTCATTGCGGGGCAAAACAAAGTGCCGTACATCAGGCGCTAGATTTCCTTCTGCGCCCGACAATTCCACCATGCCGCCGAGAATTACCCACTCGCAGTAGTCAGTGCCTGTAGAGTACGGCCAGTCGCCAGAGAAAAGGTAGCCGCCGTCTACCGGCCGCGCGCGCCCCATCGGTGCATAGGGTGAGGCGACCAAGGTATTGGGGTCACTGCCGTAGATTTCTGCCTGCACACGCGGATCCATAAAAGAGATCTCCCAGGGATGCACCCCGACGACACCGGCGACCCAGCCGGCGGAAGGTTGTTCCGCACCTGCGGCAATAACCCAATCTACGAAGTCCACCGGATGCGCTTCTTCGCCACCCAGCTCTTTCGCCAGCAAGAGCCTAAACCCGCCGGAATCGAGAAGTACTTGAATCGTACGTGCGGTCAACTCACCACGCTGATCCCCTTCAAAGGCATCGTCCGCCAGCGCTTGCGCATGTTGTTCGATAAAGGCAGTGCACTTATTCATTCGCATTCCCTGTTGTTACAGCAGCAGCCGTCAACGAGCTTGTTTAATCTCACCAATTCATCGATTGAATTGTACGACGCCTTGCCCGGGCGTGATGGCCTCGCCCGCTTCATTCTTTACCCACAATTCTAGACTCACACGCTGGGATTGCCGGTCTATCTTGCGCACCCGGCCGCCGCTAATGAAACTTTCGCATGGATAGGAACTATAACCGCGTTTTAGACGCAGAGTTAAAAGTATGGAACAGACGTGTTTTCCACTCGAAAGAGCGGGGTTGCTGTGATGCCCGACTGGTCCTACGCTCAGGTTAGCAATTGGCGGTCAGTGGAGGTAGGCACAATCGGACACGTGCGGAATTGAAGCCGAGAGGCGTTATGTCCAGAGCGACCTGCCCAGGGGTAGTCAAAAGGGTAGATATAGTTGGCCCTTTGACAGGTTTCAACAGTCGTGGAAGGCTAGGTAGATCGTGAGTTAAGACTTGTGAATATTCCTAAGTCAGGAAATGAACTGCTATCTGGGCGCCGTTTTTCTCTTTAAATTATTCGCAAGCTTTTGAAATTGCTCGCGTTGCGTCGGCAAGCGAATGCGCCTCTATTCTGTGCGCGCTTCTGTGGTGTTGTGTCGCGCACCACGCCCCGCCTTGATCATTGTGATCAACAAAGGAATGCACGCTACCAACCAAATGGCATTGCTTAAGAGCACGCGTTGGGTTTCCGAATCACCGAATGCTAGCTGACTCGTGGTCCACAGCGCGCAGCCTGCGTAGATGAGAGGTGAAACAATGCCAGAGACGAATATCAAGGCATGTGTGATTGAGTGTGTGAACAGCCATTGCGTGTAAAGCATCAACGAGGTCGACGCGACACAGATGACTGAAACACTCAGTAAGGCGATTTCACGTACCCCCCCTCCCAGAAGGATTACACAGATATCTCCAGCAATGGTTGCAGTCAGCATGAGCAAACTCAGATGTAATTGCCTGATATCTTTCTTTAGCGCCACAGATATATTCGAGGTTATTAACCACAGTGCGCTGAAGAAAGCACCGAACGCGAGAATTTGAAGAACGGCTCCGGCTTCAGCATAATCGGGAAGTAGCCATCGAACGGCCCAATCGATATTCAGATAAATAAAACCAACCATGGCGCTTATCAGGGCTGATGCAAAGCGCAATGGCGCGTGAAAAAAATGCGTGATGGAGTCTCGGGTATTGTTGGTATGAATTGTTTGGATTGTTCGCGCATACAGAACATGCGAAATCGCGACCGGAATCGCACTGACGATGGCGACAAGAAACGCCGCCAAGCCATATAAGCCGACCACGGCGCTTCCCAAAAAGCTGAGTATGATAAAACGATCGCTGGTGCTGCACAGAAAGCACACATAACCGTTAATAAGTTGAGCGAAGCCCGCTTTTGATCGGGCCATACCTTGTCGGAAACGAGGTAAATTGGGCCTAAACAACTCGCCATTTTTTTTGAGGTAGGCGAGTGAAATTAACAGGCTCAGTAATAGTCCGATCAACGCCCCGGTCAAGCTGAAGAAAAATACCAGCGATATCGTGAGCAACGTGTTAGTGATCAGAAATATCGCGTTATAGCGACTAAAGAATATAAGGCGCTGCTCGCCTTTAAAACGAAACCGTTGGAAGTTATGCAGGATCGAGACAAAGAAGATCGCGCACACCAAAAAAGTTTCCGATAGGCCGCGGGTGAGCGGTGCGAACAGACTTGTTAACGTTAGGCCGAGCACGACTAACAGGCCGACAAGTAGATTCCAGCCAAGCGTCGTTTGCACAAGCTCAGTTATAGTTTCATGCGTGCCTTTGGCTTTGTTTTCCGGAATTTCTCTCGACATGGCTTGCGAGGCACCTAGCCCTGTCGATGAGGAAAGATCGAATAGATCCTTGTAAAACACCCAGAAACCATAGGTCGCTGGGCCTAAAACAGAAGCTAGAATAAGGCCTCGTAGCATGAGCAGACCATGCCCCAAATAGCTGACGAGCGAGAATATCGTCGTTTCTTTCTTTATTCGCTCGAGGTCTTCCATCCTCAATTCGCACTTTTCTGGTGCTTGAGTTTCGAGTAGAAAAGCGGGCGTTTGCCCGCTGCAGTGACTATAAAATCGTCCTTTGACGACGCAATACGCAATGAAACGCTTGTTAGTTTAAAGGTGTCTAGCACCCACGCTTTATATTCTTCAAATGCGCCGGTTTCTGGCGTGTGATTCAGGAGGAGCTCTATAGCTCCAGGTTCTGTCTGTACCAGTTGATACGCATCGACGCCTTTGAAAAATCTGAGGTTTTCGCAGAGCTGAGCGGCGATCGCCCGTTCTGATCTGTCCGCCATTACAACGCACTCTAGTGCTTTGCCTTGTAGGCTGCTTAGTCTGGGGTATGGGTTGGCGCAGGGGCATGCGGTGTTGTCGATGTCTGCATCGTCTCCGATTGCGTAGCGGATTAAGGGCATTACGTCGTTGTATAAGTCGGTAATGAGGATGCCTTTGTCTGGGTGTCGCTCAAGTAACAGTGAATCGGAGTTGATATGCAGCCCATCGCGCATGGGGCATTCCCACGCAATGTTTCCAAACTCCCAGCTATCGTAAACATTGATAGGCTCTACGCCGAATATTTTTTTTAGGGTTTTGCGTTGTTTTGGCATGAGCATTTCAGAATTACAGAAAATCGCCTTAGCTCTGTAATGATGTCCATTGAGAGAAAGATAGTTCGCAAAATCGCACAGGATACTAGGGATACCAATTAGTATCTGCGGGCGAGATTCCCGCACAAAACCCCACTGGGTTGAAGTGTCAGCAGTAATGTCGACGAAGGCACTTTTGGGGTAGCCCGTCCAACTAGAGTTATCAATGCCGGGTGGTGTATTTTGGAATATGGCAAGCTTGTGCCAAGGTCTAACGTCGTGTGCGAAGTACGTGCGATAAAGAACTGCAACGCGTCTCTTTCGGTGCAGCTGAGTCATCGAAACTTGAAAGGCTTCGCCTGTCGAACCACCTGTGGTGACCTGATGCAGATTGGGTTTAGTGGTGCGTGATAGCAGGCGCTCATATCCCGCTGCGCGCATCAGGTTTTTGTCGATGATCGGCAATGTCTTGACTATATCGATCATCCTGAGTTCCGGATCAAGCTGGTTAGGGTTGATCCCATAAAGCTCCTTGTAAAACGGGACCTGCTCAAGCGCAATTCTGAGGATATGGTTTAGGCGATGTTGTTGGTGCTCGGCGAGACGGTGCTGAAGGCGCTTACGGCTCAGGTAATACTGCAAAAGAAATGCAGAAGCAGAGGCGCGCATTGACTAGTTTGCCTTTAAGAGCATCTTGTTGAATATCAATTGCATGTCAACAATATTGGGTGGGACGCAACGCTTGCTGATCTCATGATTGCGGATGTTCTGCTTGAATTCGCCGCGCAGCGTCTGATAGCCAGTGCTTTGCCATATGCCTTTGAAATCTTCTTCAAGGCAATTGCCTAAATGTCGAGCGTGTTTGTCCCATACAAAAACCGGGCAAGGTTTTACATTGCCATGCACGTCAATGAAGGTAGAAACCCACGGGAATGTGCATAGTTTTGAGTTGTGTTCGTATTCTTCTTTAGGGAGTGTTTTGTTGTGGAAGTCGTCCATGTTTCGCAGCCAGTTACCAATGTTGGTGCTGATCCCAAGGCTTTTGGCTTTGTGCTCTGCGTCCCTCAGGAACTGCTGCAAGTCATCGCGTTCAAAGCCGCATAGCTGGTCTTTGTATTCCTCGACACTAAAGTAGTTCAAATCTTGAACGTAGACGGTCGTTATGTCCTGCTGCTCCGCATAGTCGAACAAGTCCATTAACTCGTTCATGTTGGCTTTTTGAAATGAGTAGTTGAGTCGAATCTCCGGGTGCGTTAACTGCTTCTCCTGCTTCATTCCGTTGATCAGGGCGATATTGCGCTTCACGATATCAAGCTTATCGGATTGGCGAACGATGATGTAAGTGTCTTTATGAAACGCGTCGATCGATACTTTAATTTGACTGATCCCAGTTTCGACAAGCTTCCGGGCGATTTTCTCGTTCAATGTCAGGTTAGTTGGAAAGTTCACAACAGAGCCGTGCTCTCGACTGTACTCAATCATGCGAAAGATATCGGGATTCAGAAGG
>JAQWQN010000051.1 GCA_029244465.1 Pseudomonadales bacterium | reverse complement strand
ATCCCTCAAGTGTTCGACAGGTGCTGCGGCAATCCCGTTGGCCTGCAGAGAATCCGAAATTTGCCACTTATCTCTGTTTTCACTCCAGGCAGCAATCAATTCATCCAATTGATCCTCATTCGCCTTGCGCGCTTCGTGACTGGCATAACGTGGGTCATGACACCATTCGGTTTTACCGATCGCCTCACAGAAAGATCGCCATTGTGTGTCACCGCGAACAGCGAGACCCACCCAGCAATCAATCTCCGGATCAGTCTCTGCGAGCGCCGGGTAGATTCCGTGCGGACAGTAGTTGGGGTTGCGGTTAGCGTTTCGAGGCGGCTGTTCACCGGTTGCTTTGAATTGCATCCACTCTGCGCCGAGCAAAGAGAGCACCCCAGACAGCTGTGTCAGGTGCAACTCCTGTCCCTTGCCAGTTTGGCTTCGCTGCCGCAGAGCCGCGAGCGAAGTTGCCGCTAACAGGTGTGGCGACGTAAAGTCCGGATATGCTATTCCAACCCCGCGTGGACGCTCTCCCGGAAAACCTGACAACATATTAAAACCAGAAGCTGCCATCAAAATATTGCCCATGCTGGGCCGCTGTGCCCAGGGACCGTGTCTATGTGCACCGGGTAAATTCAGCAAAATCACATCCGGCTTAATCTGTTGTAACACCTCAAAACCAAGACCCATACGTTCCATAGCGCCAGGTCTGAAGTTGTTAATTACGATGTCGGCGCTAGCAATCAACTCCTTGATAAGGTCGAGCCCAGCATCGGTAGACAGATCCACCGTTAGCGACTTCTTGCCTGCGTTCACCGTGTTATAGAGGCCACCCATGTCGGCGTCAGGCTTGCCATCTGGTCCAACCTGGCTGCGCATTGAGTCAGGTTTAGTGGTCGATTCGACGCGGATGACTTCCGCGCCAAAGCTGGCGAGGATCCGAGTGCCTATCGGGGCTGCCAATACCCAACCAAAATCCACCACACGCACGCCCGCTAGCGCCACAGCCGGATTTGCTTGTTTATGTTCGACCTCTTGTTGAGTAACTGCAGACAAGTCATCCAGTAAGGACTGATGTTCGCCAAGCGTTGGTGCGCGCCTCAATTCGACGCCGTCCGCCATCGCATCTACAGGCGAACGAACATAACCCAAAGCAGTGCCAAGCACCTCGTGCTCGACTTCCAGAAACTGATTATTCACACGGTATTGTTCTTGCTGTTCAAGATCCGGAAAGTCCAAGACCGGCAAACAGATAATGTCCGCCCCCAATGCGCCATCGACAAACTCATCCCGGGTTAGGGCTTCCGCAAGTTTCAGCGTTGTTTCCGATACCGGGTTACCTTGCCGCGGCGATTCCAACCGCGCGTAGTGCCAATCGTCGGCTGTCATAGCGTGCGCAATTCCGACTGAATCTGCCCATGCCAAGAAACCATCAAACCGGTCAGGACGGACCAACAAGCTCACATACTTTCCATCACGACAGGCCATCGCAGCGGACAGGCCTGGGCGACGCGGTATACGTTTGTGCCACTGCCAAATTCCAGGGCTGGCCGTTTGCATCACAGCCAGCGCGGTCGCCTCCTGTAAAGAAAGATCAATGTGTAAACCCTGCCCGCCTCGCTCGTCTTGGCCAAAATCACGTTGATGTAGCGCAATCGTCACTGCAGAGGCGGCAGCCAAGCCTGCCATTGTGTAGGAAGGATTAGCGCCACCTTGTATCGGCGTTCCTTGTGCTGAACCAGACACTTGAATCAAACCACCCGCAGCTCCAGCAACGAGGTCATTCGCCAACCGGTCCCGCCAGGGTGTCGTCAAACCAAACGGAGTGATCGAGCACTGAATCAGCCCTACGTTTAAAGAACGCAGGCGGTTATGCGACAATCCGAGCTGATTCAACTTATCCGGAGCCATTGTTTCAAGGAGCACATCAGCAGATGCGACAAGTTGTTCAAACTTCTCTCGATCCGCCCTATCCTCTAGATCAAGAACGAGCGATTTTTTGTTGGTATTGAAATAGAGGTGAGCAAAGCCGTGGTCCGAACCGGGTTGATTGTTAAGAAAAGGTGCGTCTTCGCGAATACTCGCGCCACCGGGTGGCTCGACCACAATAACTTCAGCACCTAAGTCGGCGAGTATGCGCCCCGCCAAGACACCACTACGGTCACAATACTCAACAACACGCATCCCCTCTAGCGCTTTGCTCATGCTGCCTCGCGAGGCAGTGGAATGGTCACGGTACCAACCATCGCGGTGGCACCACCCGAAATTACTGCGTCGATCTCAAAGACCAAACAATCCGCTTCAGCCTTAACCACACGCGCGTTTGGCGTAATCGTCAGATCGGCGTATACCGGTGCCTTCCAACGGATATCAAAAGCCGCACCATGCAGCAGCGCTTCACTCCCTGCTGCGGCCATCACAACCTCTAGCGGAAAGGCGAGTACATGCGCGCCACCCGCGATGGGCTTTGCAAGACCTGCTTCTTTAGCCAACTTGGGATCAGAGTGAATAGGATTGTCTGGGTTTTTCGTGTCTCGTGCCGCCATCAGATCCAACCCTAAAACGACATCATAACCACCAAACGTATCGCCAACCTTTAGCGTGTTTAACTTGGCAAGGCATGGGTTATTCACAGCGACTCGCCAATCGGGACCGGCAGCTTTGATCTCATCTGGAGACTGGCCTTCCAGTGAATCCGCCAACCCTTCTTCGATTTTATACGCCAGCAAACCGGTCGTTAAATTACTCCCGGCGAGTTGTCCTGCCGCATTTAGCGTCGTACTTGCATTGGTGCCGTAACGGCGACCTTTGTGAACATGACGTCCTATCGATTCACCACTGATCGTAAAGACTTCGTCTTGTTGTAGCGGCCGATGGATAGTGTATCGCTCTCGCACCCAAACACCGCCCGCTACGCCACCACCTGCGCCCGGAATCTTTTGTTTCTTCGCTGGATCTTTAGGCTGACTGCCGAGTATGAATAGCGTGAGCGCTGTCATGACGTCTGGTTGCATGACCCCAGAATTTGCCAGGGATTGCATTTGCTCGCCCCACGCACCCATACCTTCAGCGGCGCCAGCTAACTTGTCTTGGCGCATCGGCCCCTTTGCCGGGACTAACGCTTTTGGCCACTCATCCATCTAGTTTCTCCAGTTCTTGTTCGATATTGTCAATCTCTGCCGCGATATCATGCTCGGTTTTTGCCTCTTGATTTGCTCGACTAAACCAATAATTAGCGTTGCTTCTATCACCTTCTAAAAGGTGCGCGATCGCATAAACCCAACTCGCCAGCTTGGACTTATCTGCCTGCACAATAACGTGCGCAGCGGCCCAATCATCAGCTTTCAGCAAAGCCAAGGCTCTGCGTAGTTCGCTCATGGCTAATGATCATCCATTTAGGTAGCCTTTAGCCTCAGTCACTTTGTACCGTGCCCGGGGCACCTAGCCCAAAGCGTTCTCCCCAACTGAGACCTGCGAGTGTATTGGTCTTCGGCCGATACTCACAACCCACCCAGCCCGTGTAATCAAGAGAGTCTAGCAACTCAAAAAGCGGATAGACATCTGGCTCACCGAACTGGGGTTCATGCCGGTCAGGCACGCACGAAAACTGCACATGACCAATCCTGTCGTAAAGTAAGCGAAGACGGTCCGCGACCGCGCCTTCCATGATGTGCACATGATAAAAGTCGAACTGTAGTTGCACTGACGGACCAATTCGCTCGATCAGTGTAATGGCTTGATCGGTCCGTGCATAAAGATAGCCGGGCACATCTTGATCATTGAGCGGTTCCAACATGAGATCAACATCCAGCCCCGCCTGTTCGATATGCGCTTGCGCCCACCGCATGTTTTCCACAAACACTTCTTCGCACGCTTGCAGCGACACGCCGGACGGGACGACACCGGCCATGACATGAAGCTTGCGCACCTTGAGAGCATCCGCGTACTCAACGGCGGACAAGAAATGATCTCGAAACGCCATCTCGCGACCGGGCACCGCGCCTAGTCCACGCTCACCGGCCTTGACATCACCCATCGGCGTATTGATGAGTACTAGGTTGAGGTCCACATCCGACAAACGCTGCTGCAAATCAGCAATAGACTCCTGATACGGATTTAGTATCTCAACGGCGTTAAAGCCGCAACGGCAGGCAGCTTCGATGCGATCGAGCAATGGCACTTCTGAAAACATGAGACTGATGTTTGCGGCAAATTTCGGCATGAACCGACTCTACAACGAGATGTCACACAACAATAGCCTTGCAGGAGAACGAGTGTAAGTCAGTGAACATGCCCGTGCGCCAACGCTTCCTCGCTCGCTGGACGGACCGCTTCGATATTGACCGCAAAAACAAGGTTTGTCCGGCCAGTTTGTGATTGCCATTCAAAGTGGCGCTGTTCGCAAAAAATCGCATCCACTTTCAAACGTTACACCGGGTCATCTTGGTCCTTGAATTCGAGGTGCAGCCCAACTGCCAGATTCTCTATTTAGCCAAATTCTGTCAGAGAATATTGTACCCGCCAAACCCTACGCAAAAGGTTTCCTACCTGAGACAAACCGCCCTGAGTGCGGTTTCGATCATGCGATAGATGCTCTAGTCTTACGTTCCACAGTCCAAAGTAGGAATTGCCATGTTCATCGCGATGAACCGTTTCAAAATTACACCCGGCTTTGAAAAAGGCTTCGAAAAAATCTGGCGCGAGCGCGATACCTATCTCAGCACCGTCCCCGGGTTTAAAACCTTCAACCTGTTAAAAGGCCCAACCACGGACGAACACGTACTCTATGCCTCACACTCTGTGTGGGAATCGCGCAAGGCTTTTGATGCATGGACTGAGTCAGATGCTTTCCGCAAAGCACATGCCCAAACAAGCGCACCCAAGGGAACCTACCTTGGACACCCCGATCTCGAACTGTTCGAATCCATACTCTAGTCCGGATCGATCAATCGTTCATATATCCTCTGAATAGAAACCAGGCTCGTACCAGTCTCAGTAATCGGGATATCCGTGTGGTTAGTGAGGTCGATTGTCTCCGCAGCATCCTCTGCGGTTACCCCTTCGGCATGCATTGTTGCGGCCTTGCGCCACAAATCTCGGTAGAAGTCTTGGACAAGGTCAAGACGATTTAGATCGGTAACCGGCGGTCCATGCCCAGGGACAAAGACGTCAAAATCTAGCCGTTTGAGCTTTTCTAAGGTCTCAGGCCACTCATCAACATATCCGTCACCCAGAAACGAGGGTCCGCCAAAAGCCATATCCCCCGTAAACACGAGTTTGTCTGCCGGAAAATAGACGACAACATCGCCACCGGTGTGAGCACGCCCGAGGAAGATTATCTCGATCTCGCGAGCACCTCTGTGGAGGGTCATGCGTTGACTTAAGGTCACGTTAGGTGGCACTGGACGTATCTCGTCAAAACCATAGGCATGTGCTTTAAACATTTCTAGATAGGCCTGCACTTCGGCCTTCTTCTCCGAATCCCTTTCTTCGACAAGTTGTGCGGTCAGACGCGCAATCGTTGCCTTGTTGCCCGCAATTCCATTGACATAAGTTGCTTCCTCAAGTGGCGCTCCAACCAGCTTTGTGTAAGTAAAGTCATGGCCGATGATGGGGATATCGTTAAATACCTGATTGCCGTGCGCGTGGTCCCAATGATGATGGGAATTAATCAGCGCGGTAATCGGGTTGGGCGTTATCGCCTTGATAGATTTAATTAAGTCGCGCGCTTTCGCGGGAGTGACATGTGAATCCACCAACACAACATCGTCTTCGTTCACTATAACGAGCGCATTGCTGTTAAAGACGCGCGCAGTCGACTGCGCAAGATAGATTTGGTTGCGTACTTCGGTAAACCGGTGTGTGTCTGTGGTAATCACCTCTACCGTCGCGGCCAGCACATTTGGCATCGCGACAACGATACAGACAATACTTCGGACAATTGCTGCCAGTAGTAGCTTAGTCAAGAACGCCATCGAGATTCCCCACTTAATCCAAGCTTGCGAGGGCGTCCGCGGCTACGGCGCCGAACCCGTCAATAGCCACCAGTGTAAGGGCTTTTACAGCATTGTCGAGCGGCTCATCTCGCGTCACTTAAACGCACTTCTGTTGTGCAAAAAGCGCTGAAGCCAGCTTCGGCTTCAAGCAAACATTCGCGCACCGTACTCACGGTTTCATTGCGACCCTGCAACGCCAAGGCAACCATCTTGGGCGCTGAGGCCGAAGATGGGCGATTCGCAATAGCCAACCCCTCATCGCACCCTGTCGATCCTGACAAAGCCTTAGCTCGCGAGTCGTAATCTCAGCCAAAGTATCTAAACTAGGCGTTTTACGACACTTAAGTTCTGCATGATTGAAGATTACGGTGACCGACATATCCCTTTTGAGGGCTGTTTTAACTTTCGCGACATTGGGGGCTATCCGACCACTGACGGGCGTACTGTCCAATGGGGCAAATACTATCGGGCTGGCCGTCAGGATCGTATGACTCCCGCCGACTTGGACAAAGCACGAGCGTTATCAATTGGGACGCAAATAGACCTCAGAAAAAACGACGAAGTCAGCGATCAGGGACGCGGACCGTTGGAAGCCATGGGGGCCAAGTATGCACACTTACCTGTCATACCCGACGGTGGCACTGATCAACTCGCAAAACTGGTCGGCGATACAGGCATCTCTGGCAAGCGGTATCTCGGCTATCTGGCGTTCGGCCCTGATACTTGGATCGAGATGTTTGATATATTCGCCAACGCCGATGATCACCCGATCGTTCTACACTGCACGGCGGGAAAAGATCGTACTGGCGTGTCTACGGCTTTTCTCTTAAGCGTTCTGGGCGTCGATCGACGTGTTATCGAAGCCGACTACATTCTGACCAACCTCGACGTTGATCGGCAAGTGGACTTTATCGAAAGCCAGATTGGCCTCCCCGACGGCATGGACCGAAAAACGATGCTCTTTCATGCTGGCGTGCCAGAAACCGCCATGCACGATTTTCTCAATGGCCTAGATGAAAAACACGGCGGCGCGCTCGGATATCTCAAGGCAATTGGTATCTCCGATGAAACGATGGCTGCGGTAAGAACCAGCTTTTTGAGTAACTAGCGCGCCACAAGGATAGAAAATGCAAATTCCAGCGGCGCAATTGACCGCCTTCATCACAGAAATCTTTGTGACAGCCGGAGCGAGGCAAGAAGTCGCCAGCGAAGTCGCTACACACCTCGTCGAGGCGAATCTCAAAGGCCACGATAGCCACGGTGTCGGCATGACACCGGCCTACATCCGGAACATTAAAGCCGACCTGCTGAAGCCGCATGCCGAAGCCAGCGTGCACAAAGACAATGGCGCCGTTATGGTCATTGACGGCAACTTTGGCTTTGGCCAAGTGGTTGGACGTCAAGCCTGCGACCGTTTGATCGAGCGAACTCAGGACACTGGCGTCGTTGTTGCGGGCATTCGCAACTGCCACCATCTTGGTCGGATTGGCACGTATGCGGAACACATTGCTGCACAAGGCCTTATCTCCCTGCACATGGTCAATGTTGTCGGTCACAATCCAGTCGTCGCCCCTTTTGGTGGACGCGAGCGTCGCTTCACTACGAACCCTTTCACTTGCGCAATTCCGCGCAAGAATGCCCCACCCGTAGTGCTCGACATGGCCACAAGCGCGGTTGCGATGGGTAAGGTCAGAGTCGCCTATGAGGCAGGCAGACAAGCACCTGAGGGCGCGCTGATCGATCACGAGGGTCTGCCCACAACGGACCCAGCCGTTCTCTTTACAAAGCCGGTCGGCGCGTTGGGTCCGTTCGGCAATCACAAAGGTTACGGATTAGCCGTTATGTGCGAACTTTTGGGTGGTGCGTTAGCGGGAGAATGGACAGCTCAACCAGAGCATGAACGCGGCCACAACATCATCAACCACATGTTCATGATGGTGCTCGATCCAGCGTCGTTTGGCGGTTTGGACGCCTTCCGACATGAGGTAGATGAGATGATCAAATACATTCAGAGTAGCGAACCCGCAAAGGGCGTAGACCGCGTGCGGGTACCTGGTGAACCAGAACGCGAAAGCAAAGTATCACGCCTTGATGCGGGTATTCCAATAGCTGACGGCTCGTGGCAGGAACTCGTTACCGCCGCCGAAGCCGCAGGCATGGCTTCAGCTCGCATTGCGCAAATGACCGCGTGAATTTAAGCCGCGTCTGCCGGTCGTACGCCATTTCGGATGAAAAGCGAAAAGATCCGCTCCCAGTGCCGCTCGGCGGCGGCCTTGTGATACATGCCATCCCGTAAGGGAAAGACAAAGCCATGATGGGTACCCGGGTACCACTCGACTTGGTATTTGATACCACTTTCCGCAAGATATTTATCTAAGCCCTCGACCATTTCAGGCGGAGCCCATTCGTCACTCTCCGCACAGCCAATATACATCTCACCTTTGATTTTGTGCGCGTCCAAGTGGGGGGAGTCGGCGGCATCACTAAATAAACGGACACCATGCAATGAGGCACTAGCCAGTATTCGATCAGGGAAAGCCGCCGCCGCGGCAAACGCAAACGGGCCGCTCATACAGTACCCCACACATCCCGCCGGGCCGCCATCAGCCGTGGCATCTCCCGCCGCATGATCAAACAGCTCATGTATGTCGGCACAAACCATCGCATTCGTTAGCGCGTTCATATGCGAGAACATTTCCTCCCGTTTATTTGGCGCCATCACAAACTCTCGCGCTGTCCTGTAGTAGAGGTTTGGCAACATTACATAGTACCCAACGGTTGCTATCCGCCGCGCCATGTCATGTAGCTCTTCGCGCTTACCCGGCGCGTCCATTAGGAACATCACCACCGGATAAGGTCCCTGCCCATCGGGACGCGTTA
>JAQWQN010000031.1 GCA_029244465.1 Pseudomonadales bacterium | reverse complement strand
GGCAGAGAGGGACTCGACATATCTGCGTTGTCCTTCTGCGTAAAGGGTGTCGAACGCCAGAGATGATTTGCCCGACCCAGATAGTCCGGTCACGATCACGAGCTGATCACGGGGAATGTCCAAATCAATATTGCGCAGGTTGTGGGTGCGTGCCCCACGAACGGAAATGGTGTCCAACTCGAATCCCCTAAAGCAAGCCGAACAAAATAGCGTGATCAGGAATTACGGGCAACTGCCACCGTCATGAAAGATGCTGACGACGTGAGAACGTAGGCATGATTGCGCGATCTTTCAGGGGGTGTTGTTCGCTGTGTTGGCGTCTGTGCTTTTCTTACTGGTCACGCTGACGGGTCGCCACAACAACAATAGCCCTTGCTGGCCCGAGAATGCGAGGGGTCAGGGAGAACGTTGACGCGATCTGGGTTAGGATCCTGGATCAGGTGCAGCGATTGGCCGAAAACCTAAAGTGATGTAATCGTAGTCACGCGGGAGACATTTCTCATTGGGTGGGACGGGCGATTCCTTTACACTACCTCGCTATTAGAAAGACAAGTGTCCGAGGACAGCGATATGGCCCGGGGAATCAACAAAGTCATTTTGATCGGTAATTTAGGCCGCGACCCTGAGACGCGCTATGCGAAAAGCGGCGGCGCAGTGACTAATTTTAGTGTCGCGACCTCGGAGAGCTGGCGTGATCGAACATCGGGTGAACAGCAGGATCGTACCGAGTGGCACAACGTTGTTTGCTTTGCGCGATTGGCGGAAATAGCGGGGGAGTATTTGCGCAAGGGTAGCAAGGTCTACATCGAAGGTAGTCTTCGCACCACAAGCTGGGAACAAGATGGGCAGAAGCGCTACCGCACAGAGGTCATGGCACGTGAGCTACAAATGCTAGACAGTCGTGGCGGCGCCCAGCAGGGTGGTGGAATGGGGGGTGGTTATAGCAGCGAACCCTCGGGCGCGCCGACGGGTTTTGATCAGGGTAGCAGGTCAATGCCACCTCCCGATAACAGCCCGACACTGACGGACGATACTGACTTTGAGGACGATATCCCTTTTTAGTATCGGATCATGAGTCGCCAGCAAGGATCATTTGACCTAAAAAGTCTCAGCGACCGAGTCGCCGTCGTCACTGGGGCCGGCAACAACGGAATCGGCTGGGGGATCTGTCGTCATGCGATTTCTGCACTTGGAATGCGTGTCGCGGTGCTTGATCTCCACGAGCGTCTCGTCTCCGACGCGGCGGCCCGGCTGAACGATGAGTTTGGTAATGGCTGTGCCATCGGTGTAATTTGTGACGTCACCAGGCCGGAGTCGTTGGCCGCCGCGCTTGATCGCATCGCGCTAGACTTCCCCGAGTCTTCGATAGGCGCTGTGTTTGCCAATGCCGGGGTGATATTTAATCACACGCTACTCAAGAGTACGGCAGAAGAGTGGGCGACTACGCTAAGCGTCAATGTGGTTGGCGTCGTCAACACAATCCAGGCGTTTGTACCGACATTGCAGGCACAAAAGGACGATGCGATTTTTTGCACTACAGCATCGGTCGGTGGCTTGGTCCGCGGCGATGGTGGCGCAGCCTCTTATCAAGCGAGCAAGCATGCTGTTGTTGCACTGACAGAAGCGCTCAGCTTCGAGCTCGCACGCAAATCGCCACAGGTCCGTATTCATGTCTTGTGTCCTTGCATCGTGGGAACCGCGCTAGGTGCTACAAGTATCACAAACGCGCGGGTTGCTCGCGGTGATGTTGCTACCCATGACATTGAACCTGCCAAAACAAGTGAACTCTTAGGCTTGGCTCAGACGCCTGAGCGACATGCGCAGCAAGTCTTCGATCATATAGCAGCCGGAAATTTCTATATGGTGACAGAAAACAAACCACCATATGTCGACCATGAGTTTCCCTTTGATGCAAAAGGCATCATTCGCGAGCGTATGGAAAACATGCTTCAGCTCGATCTTGATAACAGTGATGCGTGGGTTGCGGGACCCAATGGACCACCTTCATCAATTCTGAAGGGTCCCCTTTGGCAGGAGCTCAAAAACCGCTCCGGGGATTAAGCACCAAACTCGACTGATTCGAGGCTTGGACTTTCCTGGGCGACGATGCCTTGCATGCCTTCCCATTCGCTCCACATATTGGTCAGTGCGTGTTTCGATTTTTGCCAGGGGTCGTTGCCAGGCTCAAATTCTAACCACTCGCCCATCTGACCACGATCGGGATGATCGGAGACGCCGCTGACAACAACGTTGGGTTGACGCGATTTGTTGCGAATCCGAAAGATCATGTTTTTACGTGACTCGGTGCCAAACTCGTTACGAGTGCCGGTGTGCGGCATTTGAAATAGGGTAATTGCGACATCCCCGGGCTCCATTAGTATTTGCTTGGGTCGTGGCCAAGCCCGGCCATCGGGTGTGGTATCTGGCTGTTCGGGATGCAGGCCCATCAGTTTGTCTTGAACCGCTTGGGGTAAATAGACGTGACCGGCTCGGTTCGGTGTATCTAGGTCGAATCGAGGCCAGCCGGGTCCCTCTGGTCCGACGATACCGCCTTGTTCAAGCTGCCACTTGTAGAACGCGGTGAGCACGCGGTGACCACCAGGAACCACGGCAGTCTGTCCGCACCCCTCCTTGCTCTGGTCGTTAAGCGCGGCGATGACGAAAGCGGTAAAACTACCCACGGCCAATGTCATTTCGGGGTCCTGGAACAAGGGGTCGGTATTCACACCGATCACGCCAGCCGAGCGGCCAAGATCACCCTTTGGACAAGTCGCAAGCATTTGTCGGTAGATGTCAGATGAGTTGCCCTCTAGCGGCTGTTGCGGTGTAGGTGCAGTAAACAGGCCTTCCGCGTGCAGGCTGTGCCCGAAGTAAGGGAGGTCTTTATCGCGATAACCCAGTGGCGTGAAATGGTCACCTGGCTGACTTTGTTTTATTACGCCAACTTGACCGCGCGAGGGCGGATCGAATTGTCCCATTGCTTCATGCAGTATGGGAGTAATCGATGATTTGTTAACTAGGTCCGTGATCTCGGTCGCTGGTGAGAGTGACTCGCCTTTCTGCGCCGCTTTGATGCGAGCCCTGGCCGTATCAACCAAATTTTGTGGAATAGCGTTGCGGATGACGACGTAGCCATCATGAAAAAGTTGACGTTTTTGCTCGAACGTTAGTTCAGTAGGCATTGACGACCCTCTTCGTTATTGACCCTGTTGGGCTATGAATAATGCTATATATGGCGCGTAGATCAAGTGTTGTGGGGACATCGAGTTCCCGGCGCGAACGGCGCTCAGCTGAACAGTAGCACTGCGAATAGTATGGTCCCCAATAAAAGTCGGTAGATGACGTAGGGGAGCATGCCGGTGCGTTCAACGAGCGCGATGAAGTAGTGAATGCAGAAGTAGGCAGAGAGACCGGAGAGTGCCGCGGCGCTCACCAACTCGCGCCAATTTCCGACCCCCTCTTCGAGCACGTCCAGACTCAACAGAAACTGCGCACCGGTAATCGTCGGTATTGCGAGAAGAAAAGAGAATCGAGCGGCTGTGGTTCGCGACAACCCCAACAACAATGCCGCTGTGATCGTTATGCCCGACCGAGATGTGCCGGGGACTAGGGCAAGGATCTGCGCCGAACCAATTAAAAGAGCCGTTCGCCAATCTACGAGATCGCTGCTACCTGGGTATCGATCAGCCCAGTAAAGGCCTAGGCCGAAGAGCATGGTTGTCGTGGCAATGACGGGCACGGTCCTGAGCTCGGCTGCGACGAAGTCGCGGGAAAAGAAACCGACGATGATAATGGGGATGGTGCTTGCCCCAATTTTGAGCGCAAGGTCGATTTGGTCGGTGTAGAGTCGGTTTGCTGGGTAGCGGGCAAAATCTACTGCCATCTCCGTCAGTGTTAGACGAAAGTACCAAAGCACCGCGAATAGGGTGCCGGCATGTACGCCAATGTCGAACGCAAGTCCTTGATCAGGCCAGTCGGTGAGTTGCGCGGGTAATATCAAATGCCCAGAACTTGATATAGGCAAGAATTCGGTAACCCCTTGAATGAGACTTAGGACGATGATCTGGATCCAGTCCATGGGTTATGCAGATTTCAGTTGGCGGGCAAAGTAGGCCAAGATGTCTTGTAAGGCATCTTCCGCAAACTGTCCGCCTTTAAGGAAATCCAAGGTGAGGACAGAATGTCCCTTCCCGGGTAGTTCTATCAGGCGAATTCGCTCGGAATCGTTGTTGAACGCCCGATCGATTGCTTGGAATTTCTCTGCGGTGCACAGCAGATCACCCTCAAATCGAAGGGCCATCATGCTGCCTTGTGCATCCAAACGGCGACGCACTGAACTGATCTCTGCGTCAGACATGTGCAGTTCGGATTGGATGTTGATAGGCATCGAAGGCTGGCTCGCCACGCCTGCAAGCACGTTTTCGTCGGCCATGAGAGACATCGCAAAATTGCCCGTTAAGCACATCCCAATCACACCAATCCCACCGACGCCGTGGTTGTCTTTGAGATCCTGACATAGAGCCCGCAACCAATCGACGACCGGGCTACGCTTTTTCTTTGCGAACAGATGGAATTCTTTGCGCATACAGAAGACGCGCAATAGATTGCCACCGAGCGCGACTTTACCGAGGGGACCGAATAGGTGCGGAAGGACAACGCGATAACCCTGGTCGGTAAAACGATTGGCGAGGGTGAGAGTTTCCGGTCCGATACCAGGTAGTTCCTGTATGATCACGATCGTTGGTTGCTGTGCTCCGCGAGAATAGACGTCGTGGCCAATCATTTTGCCTTTGGCTGTTTGCGCGGAGAAGTAGTATTTCTCATATCCATCTAACATGGTAATTCTGTCATCCTAACGTGCAGCCGGTCGGGTGCGTACAGAGAATAATCGAAAATGAACGAAAATGATTGAAGAGCTACCCTTGTTTCCACTACGCACCGTTTTGTTCCCGGGAGGTGTGTTACCACTGCGTCTATTCGAGCCTCGCTACGTAGACATGGTTAGCCACTGTATGAGAGAGAATATTGGTTTCGGGGTGGTGCTTATTCGCGCCGGTGTCGAAGCGCGGTCCTCACGCGAGGATAGCCAACCGGATATCTTTGAAGTGGGGACGGAAGCACGGATTGTTGATTTTAACCAAGCGGACAACGGTTTGCTCGGGATCGTTTCGCACGGCAGTCGTAAGTTCGCAATCAAGGAGACTAGAGAGCAGAGTGACCACCTGTTGATCGGCGAGGTGGAGTTTTTGCCGGAGGAACCAGAGGGAGAACTATTGTTGGAACACGACGCGCTTGTAGCAGTTTTGAAGCAACTGACGGAGCACCCACTGGTCCAGAAACTGAATCTGGAGGTTGATTTTGCACAAGCGAGATCGGTCAGCTTGCGTCTAGCTGACCTGCTACCGATTGAACCTGAGATCAAGCAGTCTCTGTTGCAATTGCGTTGGCCAAGGGAACGTTTGACTGAGCTCAACCGGATAGTCGGAAAATTTCAACAATAGCGTATAATTCGCGACCGACTTTGCATGGATGGCTTGCATTGCAGCCACGCAGAGCGTGATTAGATTAACGAGTAGGACGATGAGTAGCACGACAGAAACCTCACAGCTCCGCACGGAGCTGAGAAAAATGGGTAAAGCAGCCCGCGAGGCGTCGAGGCATGTCGCTGCTGCGTCAACCGAAGCCAAGTCTGCAGCATTACGTGCGATCGCAGACGAAGTTGATCAGAACCGAAAGGCCATTAAATCGGCGAATGCGGTAGATATGGCGAACGCAGAGCGAAATGGCATCGATCAACCCCTTATCGACCGACTCAACCTGGACGACAAAGGTATCGATCGAATGATTGATGGCATTTATCAAGTCGATGGATTGAAGGATCCTGTGGGTGAAGTGACCGACCTTGGTTATCAACCAAATGGTTTGCAGGTTGGCAAAATGCGGGTGCCATTGGGCGTGATCGCGATGATCTATGAATCTCGTCCTAATGTGACTGTGGACGCAGCCGCACTCTCTGTGAAGTCGGGCAACGCGTGTTTGCTTCGCGGTGGCTCTGAAGCGTTTGAGTCCAACCAAGCCATCGGGCCCTGTGTGTCGCGTGCATTAAAACGAGCGGGGCTACCTGAAAGCACGGTTCAGCTTTTCCCGACG
>JAQWQN010000175.1 GCA_029244465.1 Pseudomonadales bacterium | reverse complement strand
GTCCGCGGCGGCCCTGCTGGCTGCATTTGGCAAGCCCGTGATTGGCTGGCTATCCGATTTTCTCGGCGCCCGCGTTAGTATCTGGCTATCCCTAGCTTGCCAGGCGGCGGCCTTACTCTGTTTTACCCAAGCGAATAGTTTTTTCTTGGCGGTCGGAGCAGCAGCCCTCTATGGGTTCGGTTACGCCGGTATGTCGCCCCTGAGGACTTTCGCGCTATCGACCTCAGTTAGCAGTTCCTCATTTGCGACCGCTAATGGCGTTCTGCGCTGGATCGAACTGCCGTTTATCTTGGCGGCTTCGCCACTGGCTGGATATATCTACGACGCAACAGGTAGCTACAACATCGCTTTCTATATCTTGGCAGGACTGATTTCTGCTGCTGCCATCGGCCCCTTCTTCATCCGCATCGGTGGTGCGGTTGAACGGCAAGCGACGCAAACTCAGGCCTGATTACCACCCAGTTGCGCCTGTGCATCATCTATTTCTGATCGCGTGAGTTTTATGAATCGACTGCAAAAGATCGCGCCAAGAAAAGTTACCAGGCAGCCGAGCACCATAAACAGTTGGAGAAGATCTTTGGTCTCCTCAGTCTGTTGCACGAGCGTGCCATCGAACCCCGTAAAGTGCAGGAGCACCATTGCCAGCGCAGGGGCAATCATATAGCCAGACTTGAACGCCGAGTTATACACACCGACGAATGCCCCTTCTCTACGCCGTCCAGTCTTGGTTTCATCGATGTCACAAACATCCGCAACAATCGACAATGGCAAGACTTCAATAATCGTATTACCAATCGGCAGCGCCAGCACATGTAAGATAAAATACCAAGCGGGCTCGTTTGGTTGAAAGGCGATCAACGCTGCAGCCGGGACTGTCAGGCTAGCCAACATCCCCACTTTGAACATCTGTACCTTCTCATAGGTATTGCCCAGTTTTCTTATTAAAAGGTTCAAACCCATACTTACGGCGGCGCCAGCAGCCGTCGCATACATCAGAAGTTCCGTAAATTTCGATTTATCGCCGTCGAAAATTATGTAGTTAATAAGGTAGACACCAAAGCTAACCGAAAAATACTGGCCGATACCGTAGAAGAATACTGTGGCAACAAGAAACATAAACGGTCTATTAGTGAGTGTTATTCTTAAAGCTGCTCGTAACGGCAACTCATCTACCGGCTCCGCGACAGATCGCTCCTTAGTACCCAGAGCTGCCCAGATTCCCGTGACGATGATGATCACACCGACCCCACACATCACAACCGCCACCCCCGTGACTTCGCTCGTAAACCATTGCGGCTGTGTTGCGATAAAAAATGGCAGCGTCGCGAGAACCGTCATCGGTACACCCACCAAATGGCGCCATGCGACAATCTTCGTACGTTCCTGGTAGTCCCTCGAGAGCTCGGCACCTAACGCGTAGTATGGCACCACCGCCATTGTGTGCGTGATGTAGTAGAGAAACTTGAAGATCATGAAATAGATAAAAATCGACATTACGGTCGGCATCGGATCCCAGAACATGATCACTGTGGGCATCCAACTCATCGGAAAAATGATGCCCAGAGCAATCGACCCAACCAGTATCCACGGGCGGCGTTTGCCCATACGGCTCTTGGTTCGATCAGACCACTCGCCAACCAACGGATCTGTGACGACATCAAGAATTTTTAGCGCCGGTTGAAAAATCGCGAGCCAGAGCGGATTGACAGCAAAAGTCGTCGTATAGAAAAAGAACATGTACTTGCCAATGATGTTCTTGATCAAATAGTCCGCGCCATTAAACATGCTGTAAGCCAGACGTTCCCTGGTCGTCAGAGGTTGCTCTTGATCGCCTTCTTGCGCTGACGGCGCTTCATTCATTGCCATTGTCACAACCCTACTTACTCACCCGTTTTTTGTGGGTCATTAAACTCTGCGCGAATTATCCGCTTAGTAAGAATCAGTGCACACAGAAGAGAGATGCATACTTACCATAGGAAGGAGGTAGAAGGGAATCGGCCGGTGTTTAACCCGCTCTGGTCTCTCCGGAGGCTTCAACTATTCGACGCATGGCTTCACCAAAAGAGCGTCCGTTTGCGCTTTCGCTGCGGACACACGTGTGAAAACCCCGACTCAAGTGGTTAATCTGAGAATCACCATCGCTTGCGCACCGTAGCGCCGACTCATCGCACAGGGTACTGACTGCAGTGCCTTTTGTTGTGAGAGCAATTTTGCCTTTGACGGCTTTACCCTCGCAAACGGAGCCAAATGGATGGCAGCAGCACAACCCCATTTGCACAACGACGCCAGGCCCTCTATATACTATTGCGCGTGCTGCTCGCACCCTGTGTAACGTAGCGTCTTGAATCTTAAGCGCCGCATCGTGGCCGCAGATCGGCACTTAGCTAGTGCGCCGATAGCGGTGAGACCAAAAAACTCTCGCCAGCATGCAAATAACGACCGAACTATGCGGTTCGTTGACTCTTAGTTTGTTTTTCGGCTTCAGCCCGAGCCCATTTGTAATCCGCTTTGCCATTCGGTGCACGTTTAACAACCTCAACAATACAAATAGCCTTGGGGGCTTTATAGCCGGCAAGCTGTTGCTTTGCAGTGGCCATCAAGTCATCAACCGTTGCCTTGGTATAGTCTCGCAACGAAACCACGGCAGTCACACTTTCACCAAACCGTTCGCTCGGTAATCCAACCACTAGGCAGTCGAGTACAGACGGGTGTCGTTTGACGGCCTCTTCGACCTCTTCCGGAAACACCTTTTCACCGCCGGTATTGATACAGGCGCTACCTCTCCCCAGAAGTGCGATCGTGCCATCCGCTTCGACCGTCGCATAGTCACCAGGGAAGCTATAACGAACGCCGTCAATTTCTTGAAACGTTGCTGCGGATTTCTCTTCGTCTTTGTAATACCCCAATGGCACAAAGGCAGACGTTGCAAGTCGCCCAATCGTGCCACTCCCAGCGGCCACTTCTAACCCATCGTCGCTTATGACTTTGACCCCGTCGTTCATTTCGAATTTCGCAGTGGCACTGGCGCCCTCGCGTGTCGTGACAGAACTACCCATACCACCTTCGGTTGAACCCATGATGTCAATTAGCGCCATGTCATGATGTTCGAGTAGCCCTTTTTTAGTCTCTTGGCTCCACATTACCCCTGACGACGAAATCTGTCGTAACGAACTAATGTCGTATGGTGTACCTCGATCATTCGCTTCATTCAATGCATTCAGCATCGGGCGAGCGAACGCATCACCAACGATGACAATGTCAGTCGCTCGGTAGTCCTCGACCAGACTCCACAACAGGCCAGGGTCTAAACCAAGCTTTGCTGTCGAGATAACCGTCCCGCCAAGAAGCTGAGGCAAAAAACCACCTAGCCACATGCCAGTGCCATGCATCATCGGACAACCAACCACTGTCTTTGGTGGGGCTTCTATCTGCTGCAGGAATGGTTGATAGCCGGCCATGTTTGCTGGCGGGTCAAGGTCTAGGCTGGCGGCGCCCATACTCGTAAAAAATTGCGCGAACCCACCAACCGGATACATCACACCTTTCGGCAAACCAGTAGTCCCGCCGGTGTACAACATATAAGTATCGTTGGGGTCCCGTGTTGTTGGTGGGGCTGCGGACTGACTTCGCAAAGAACGTTCGTAGTCGACGGCGAAGTCCATAAGCCCCTCGGTGCCATCCGAAACTTGTACAAAGAGTTTCACTTTCGGCAGGCGTTTTTTTAGCTCCCAGATACGCATGGCGTAGCACGCTTGAAAAAAGACGACTTCCGCATCGGAATTCTCCAGTAGATAGAGCAACTCATCAGATTTGTACCGATAATTCACGTTGATTGGACAACCACCGATTTTGAAAATGCCGAACTGGGCTTCAAGGTACTCATTAGAATTATGCAGATAAAGCGCCGCTTTGGCCCCTGCACCCACCCCATGGTCTGTCAGCAGCGAAGCAACTTTTGCCGCCCGCTGTTCATACTGCTCCCAGGACACTGCCTTGCCATCACAGATTGCCGCTAAGCGCTTTGGATACTGCTGAGCGACTGCTTCCCACGCCGTTGCAAAATGAAAGTCCATACAAAACCCTCTAATTCGATCTGTCTAAAAAGCGGACAAGCACCCTCTGTCTTGAACTGACAAGTCGTACGCCATCAAAATGCCTATCTTGTTGGAATGCATGCTACACGAACAGTTGGTCAGTTTGACCAAGTCGCGCGCCTATCAACTGTGCAATCGACAGCATTAGTGCAGCCAAACAACCCTTTTCTGCCTTGGCACGACTATTGAATGACGAGGGAGCAAGTAGTTTCAACAATAACGTCGCCTTGGACGACGTCGGGCACCACGAACACGGACAACACCATGACCACACAAAATAGTCGTTTCTTTAGCATCTCACAGCCGCGAGATTCTATCGGGGCCTTCCTGCCGTTCACTGTCGCCTGCCTCGGCCTTGGCCTTGTTGCAGAAGCCTGTCTCTTGGAAGCCACTGCTACCAGAAACTAAGGCTGTTATTCAGCCTATCGAGAAAACGCTGCTCGCGGGACCTTTGCAAGAATTAGAATTACTGTCCGATAAATAAGGAGCGAAGCATGTCGAATCGCGCGCGCGCGACGCGAAAGACCACGTTAAACAAGGACAAGGCCTGGATATTTGGCATATGCGCCAGGCTCGCCGATTATCTGAAGCTCGACCCCGCGATTGTTCGCGTGATCGGCATTGTAGGTGCCTTGTTCATGCCAAAGATAATGGTGGCCGGTTATTTGCTCGCCTGGCTGATTCTGGAGGACAAATTCAGACCCAGATAAATGCGCGAGCTAAACAGAGACAGGTTATGCGCCGATTCACCAAATCACCTGGCAATTATTCTCTAATTCTGCGGATGAACACGACCAAACCGGTCGAGCTTCAGTTGCACATGCATTTATGCCTCCGGCCATTACAAATGCTGCCCTGTGCAAAGCCTTTTGGCTTTCTAAGCAAATTAACCACGACCGGCCGGTTTCATATGACACACAAGGTGTTGGAAACTCTATCGGAAATACAGCGGCTATGGCGAACTTCCCAATGCCTCTAGTTGTCAGCAACTAGTTGTCAGCAACTCGATGGTTGCCAACCCCATTGGCTTTCCCACATTGCGAGCAGCGATCGAAACTTAATTGCAGGTTTAGGGAAAACGCTTGTTAGGTGCTGCTTGGTGACGCTAAATCGTCAGCCTCCGCCGCTAACTCGGCAAAGTCTTCACTCAGCTCTACAAGCTCTTCAGAAAATTTCGCGCTTTGGCGCTCGGTCAACATTGACAGCACCCGTATGCCGGTTTCTAAATTCAAGCGCTGGTTCACTTTATAGATTCGGTCAAGCTCAGGTCCGTAAAACGTCTCCCGTTTTGCAATGAGTTCACGATAGCCTAGTTCAAACTTAGTTCGATCTGATCTTGTCTCGAGAAGCGACAAGAGTGCATTTTGAAAGCGGCGACGATATTCAGCCCAAAGGACGCGCTCCGGCTCATAACCAAGCGCTCTGCGTTCGATGTAGGCTTTTTGTTCTCTATTCAGACGCCCGACGAACGGTCGAAGGCTCTGCCGGACTTCTTTCGCCCAGAGCGCCTGCGCGTCGGCCAGCTCCGCGTCCAGCTCAGGCTCAGCAATTTCGACGTTGCTTTTTTCAAGCTTGGCGGGCAACGCAGCGATTTGCTCATCTGTGAGACTGATCATCATATTGATCACGACGGGTGTAATCTCACCCTCCATCTCATCGACCCAGCCGGTGATGTGATCGAATAGCGCTTGCACCTCGTCTACCGAGACACTGTCAGTCAACGTCACTGCCAGACCTTTGGTGAACTCCGCATAAAGGGGCAGGTGGTTAACTCGATGCCAATAGTGGATGCGCTTAATTTCAACGTTGAGCCGTTCTTTTTGATCAGCGTTCAAGTCGACGTAGTCACTGATACCCCATCTGATTAGTCGGTCGACGTTGTTATAGGCCAGCTTAATACTACAACCCGAGAGCACCAACCCGACCATAAAAATAACCGCAACCTGGCTTTTGAATCGAGTCTTGCTCACGGGGCATCTCCTCCTGTCGCACCACTATCTTGCGCGACAAAATTCATCATCCATTCCGCCACCAACGCCGCATCTGTCACTTCACTGAGACTTGCTAGGCCCTGTGCATAGACAGCCTCGCCGAGTATCTTGCGGCGAAAAGTCATTAACGAGTGCGCGTAGTCAGGCAAAAACTCCGGATGACCTTGGATCGTCCACACTTGGTTACCGATTGTGAAGCCCGCAATCGGGCAAAACGCGTTGGAGGCATAGACTTGAGCGCCATCTGGCAGATGCAGAACCTGATCCTTATGACTGGACAGAAGCCGCACACTTTTCTCTGCCCCAACCATCCAAGTTTGTTGATCGACGTCACTACAATGTACGCCAACAGCCCATCCCGCGTCGGCCGGCTTCACCTCCCCCCCGAAGAAATGCGCCATGAGTTGGTGGCCAAAACAAACGCCTAGAATCTTCTTTTTAGCCGCTAGCACTTCGCGCAAAAAATCCACCAACGCCGGAATCCACGGCAGTTCATCGTAGACACTATGGCGACTGCCAGTGATTAAATAGGCATCACAGTCTGTCCGGCTAGGACTTTCCGTCTGCACATCGATACACACAAACTCTAAGTCATCCCTAACGCCACTTAACAGAGCCTTGAACATCGCCGGATAATCACCAAACTGTTCTTGGAACTCATCGAGCACATGATCAGTCTGTAAAATTGCAATCCGCATGCTCAAATGATCTCGAAATAACGTTCGAGCTGCCAGCTGTTCACGTGTCGCTCGTACTCTCGTGCTTCCCACAGGCGCGAGGTCACAAAGTGATCCACGAACTCCATGCCAAACAATTCGTGCGCGGCAGTTGAGTTGCCCAGTCGCTCTGCAGCCATTCTTAAATTCGGAGCAAATTGCAGATCCGCTGGCAACGAGTCCTGAATCTCGTAGGCGTTTCCAGTGACCGCTACAGTGGGCTCAAGATGCTCTTCAATGCCTTGCAACGCCGCCCCCAGCACGGCACTCGCGACAAGGTAGGGGTTACCATCAGCACCGCCGACACGACATTCTATTCGCTGACTACGTTCGCCACCCGGTATCACCCGAAGTCCGGCGGTTCGGTTCTCGATACCCCAAGTGGCTGCTGTAGGTGCCCAAGCGCCTTTGACCAATCTAGTATAGCTGTTGATCGTCGGCGCAAGCATCGCGATCCACTCGGGGAGGTATCGCTGCAACCCGCCAACGGCATGCCTTTGCAAACTTGACACGCCTGCTTCAGCGTTGGCCTCGTAAAACAGATTAGTGTGCTGCTCATCTTCAAAACTAAAATGAAAGTGGCCACTCTGCCCCGGATAGTCCATCGACCATTTGGCCATGAAGGTGCCAATTAGACCGTTACGTTGCAGGAACACCTTACTAAAAGTCTTAAACAAGTTGGCACGGTCCGCGGCGTCGACGCCAATTCGTGCCTTGAGCGCCGCCTCCCATACCCCAGGACCGGTTTCACAATGGATGCCTTCAAGCGCGCACTCAAGTGCCCCGACGTAGTCCATTAAACCTGCGAACAGATCCGACTCAACACTGGTGCGTAGTACCGAGTAGCCAAAGTTGCCCGGCGTTAACGGCGTTAAGTTTTGATAACCCTTGTCACGCACAGAGTGGGGGTTTTCTTGGAAGACAAAAAACTCATATTCGAACCCGGATCTAACCATCAGGCCCTTCTCGCCGAGTCGTTCGATCATTCTCGACAGCAAAGATCGCGGACAGATTGGGTGATGACCGCCATCGCTGCCAACAAATTCCCCGACAAAAAAAGGACAGGTTTCGTCAGGCAACCACCGCTCTGTATTAGCAACCAATCGAAAATGTGCGTCGGGAAATCCTGTATGCCAACCGGTGTAACGACTTTCATCATAGAGCTGATCGTCAACATCCCAGCCAAAAATGCAGTCACAAAAACCACCGCCTTTTGCCATCAGGCTGGCGAATTTGTCCAATCCGACATATTTACCCCGCATGACACCATCAACATCGGTCAATCCTAACTTGACCTTAGTGACGCCCTTCTCCTGATACTGAGTGAGCTTCTGCGCCAAAACATCTTGATCCGAATCCGTCATTTCGCTCTCGTCTAGCCGAAAACATTCATTCTACCAGGGCGGCGTCTATAAACCTGAAGATGTTATGAGCTAATCCACAAAGCGCCAGCCTAGCTCGCCAATGCGTTAGCCGTGTTAAAACAGAGTCACCGCGTCACCAAGCCTGGCGATGGAAAGGAGAAGGGGGAAGGCGGGAAAGGGCGGTATGTTAATCAGGCGCCTCGACCGATGTTTTCCCGTCAGGTCTGGTCTATGCTGTTATCACGCCGGTCGATCGTATTGGTAGAACGTCCGGGATGAGGGAGGCAAGGAGAATGGCAACGCACTTTGAATCGGGTGGCGTATCGATTCGGTACATCGATCGTGGTGACGGACCAGCGGTCATTCTTGTACACGGATTTACCGGCAATTCCGCTAGTTGGACGGAATTGCAAGAGGAGCTCGCCAAGACACATCGGGTCATTGCGCTCGATTGCCGGGGGCACGGCCAGAGTGGCAAACCCGACCACTATGGCCTCGCGATGGTGACTGATCTAATCGGTCTGCTGGATCACTTGAATATCGAGTGCGCGACGCTAGTCGGTTATTCAATGGGCGCAGAAATCGTTCTACGCACCGTTGTTGCGTACCCTGACCGAGTAGATGCATTAGTGGTGGCTGGATCTGGTTGGTCGGGGACACTTGATGAAGCGAACTATCTGGGTCTCTCTCAAGCACTCGAAAGTTCAGGCAGCTTTGGACCTATGCTGGCTAACGCCGGGCCTGAAGGACAGGTGCCTTCCGCCGAAGATATAGCGCAAGTAGATGCACTGCTTGCCGAAAATGACACCAAGGCGCTTGCCAAAGTGGCGGCTGATATGGGAGAAATCATCCATCTGACGGAATCAGACATTAAAGGGATTTCCGTGCCGACGCTCGCTATCACCGGAGCGCTCGACCCAGAGCGTGCCAACTTGGAGCGCTTGCAAGGTGCTATGACCGATCTCAGCCTGATCATCATACCGGGGGCCGATCACATGCGGGCATTCTTGCATGCGGACTTTTCTCACGCGGTGGTACGCTTTGTTACACGCTAGCCTGTGGATAACTTTGAGGATAACTTTTGGGCAGCGTGTAATCGGCGTCTTCCAAAATAGGCCGCACGCCTAAAAAAAACGACTTTTATGGATATATTTATTACGTATTTCAATAGGTTAGGCTATCTAAATTACCGTTAAGTTGAATAAAGGTATGTCAAGTTAGTGCTTT
>JAQWQN010000268.1 GCA_029244465.1 Pseudomonadales bacterium | reverse complement strand
CATTGGCGATGAAGAATTTGACACAATCGGTGGCGTCGTCTTGAAGGCTTTTGGTCATCTGCCAGATCGTGGTGAGACCGTGGACGTGGGGGGACTGCATTTCGAAGTATTAAACGCAGACTCTCGTCGCTTACGTCTTTTGCGTGTTAGTAAACCTGACTAACTCCTCTGTCTGGTTATATCTGCTCGCGCCTGTTTTGGGCGGCGTGTACTGCCTGGGTTTTGCCCCTTTAGATTGGTGGCCAATGACGGTGGTTGCGATAGCCGGACTCTTTTATTGCGTTAATACCAAGCACGTTAACCCGGCTCTTCTCACTTGGCTCTTTGGTATCGGGAAATACGGCCTCGGGGCATCTTGGGTGTATGTCAGCATGCATGTCTACGGTGGCGCAACTCCGATACTGGCTGGATCGCTAGTTGTTCTTTTTGTAGCCTTTGTGGCGGCGCTGTTTTGTTGGCCGATCGGTTGGCTCTACGCACGGGCAAAGCGTGGGAATCCGATGCTAGACCTGGTCGCTTTCACGGCTTGTTGGGCGTTACTTGATTGGTTGCTGACTTGGTTGCTCACGGGATTCCCGTGGTTGTACGGTGCCAATGCACTCCTATCGACACAGTTTGCAGGCTGGCTTCCTATATTTGGTGTGCTGGGTGCTAGTGCATTATTGGTTTTGAGTTCTTGTGCTTTTGTGGTGGCGATCACTGCACAAAACAGCCGTAGGCTTGCCTTGGTCGTTGGTTTTCTACCTTGGCTTATGGCGGTGCCCTTATTGCAAGTTGATTGGGTTGATGCCAAGGCTCGCCGCTCGGTGGCTTTAGTGCAAGGCAACATTGACCAGGCGGATAAATGGCGACCAGAAAACGCCTTGCGCAATTATCAGGCGCATCTCGATCTCACAACCGCTCACTGGGATACTGATCTGGTCATTTGGCCGGAAGCGTCAATAACCGAATATCCACAGCAAGCTCAGCTCTGGCTTGAGGAGCTCACCCTGCATGCACGCAAAAACGAAACAAGTCTGATTGTTGGTATTCCTGGTATCGAGGTGATGGGTGACGGATATCGTTTCTACAATATGGCACTGGGCTTGGGCGCGGCCAAAGGTCGCTTTAGTAAACGCCACCTAGTACCGTTTGGTGAATATGTTCCGTTCGAAAACTTGTTGAGGGGTGTGATTGGCTTCTTCGATTTACCGATGTCCTCTACATCTCCTGGAGCGTCCGACCAAGCAAATATTATAACCGGTGTTGGTGAGGTAGCGATGGCGATCTGCTACGAAGTGGCGTACCCGGCGAGTATGCGTCGTGCGGCAAGTTCCGCTTCTGTGCTTGCGACTATTTCAAATGACACCTGGTTTGGCGCAAGCTTTGGGCCACCACAGCATCTACAAATCGCTCAGGCGCGGGCCCTGGAAAACGGTCGTTGGATGTTGCGTGCAACAAACAATGGACTCACTGCTGTGATCGACCACAAAGGCCGAGTGACAGCGCAACTGCCACAGTTCACAGCTGGTGTTTTACGTGCTGAATTTGAAGCGATGGTGGGAACAACACCCTTCAACTTCTGGGGGCATTGGCCATTGTTGGTCTTTCTCTTAGGGATAGCCGGGCTGTTCTGGCATCGCGTCAGTAAGGGAAAGCAAACGTCTACTTGAGCTAGACGGTGTTGGTCTTGATCCCTAGGCGGCCCGCCGTGGTAACCCAAGGTATGAGTTGTGAGCTGTCATTGCGGGCCGTTACCTTGCGTGCGTAGCGTATGAAAAGTTTACTGTCGACAGGTTCCTCGCAGTGTACTTGGCAGTGGTTATGTTGTGGCACGGGTCAGTTGCCTTGTGAATACTGAGATTATCAACCAGCGTGCGTCCGGTGGCGTTATATTGGGCTGGGGCCAAATAGTGAATCTGCAGCGCGCCGCTAGGGTCGGGGTTTTTAGGAGCTCTTTTGAGCATGCACCGTGGCGACCCGGTTAAGGTCGTATTTCTGAAGTGCCAGATCCAGCTCGGCTAACAATCGCGTTGCAGCCCTTTCTTAGGGGCGGCGAGGTGGTATCCTTGCGCCCCTTAAATTCGACAGTCCAATTTAACCATCCAACAGGCTAGCTATGAACGCGGTTTATGACCCGCATGCGATAGAAACGCAGGCGCAAGAACACTGGAATGAACACGACAGTTTCCGAGCATCGGAGACGGATGAGGGGGACAAATATTACTGCCTAGGTATGTTCCCATACCCCAGTGGTCAGCTGCACATGGGTCACGTGCGCAATTACACACTCACGGACGTTATCAATCGGTATCACCGGCTGAAGGGGTTTAACGTCATGCAGCCCATGGGTTGGGACGCGTTTGGCTTGCCCGCCGAAAATGCCGCGATTAAGAATGGCATTCCACCAGCGTCCTGGACTAAGGACAACATTGCCTACATGCGCGGTCAAATGCAGCGTCTGGGTTTTGGGATTGACTGGAGTCGAGAGTTTGCAACGTGTGATCCTGAATATTACCGCTGGGAACAATGGCTATTCCTAAAGCTGTTTGAAAAAGGATTGGTCTACCGTAAAAACTCCGTCGTGAACTGGGATCCCGTTGATCAGACGGTTCTTGCCAATGAACAGGTAGAAAATGGACGTGGTTGGCGTTCCGGAGCTGTGGTTGAGCGGCGTGAAATGGCGCAGTGGTTTATGAAGATCACGGAATACGCAGAAGAACTTCGAGAGGAGCTCGATCAAATGAGCGGTTGGCCGGAGTCGGTCAAGAGCATGCAAAGGAATTGGATTGGGCGCTCTCAAGGCGTAGAGATCGACTTCCCTATCAATGGTGGCACTGATGGGCAGGATACGCTGACCGTTTTTACCACCCGCCCGGACACATTGCTCGGAGCGACCTACGTTGCCGTCGCAGCTCAACATCCACTCGCGTTGTTGGCGGCAGAAAGCGATAGCGATGTCAGTGCGTTTGTAGAGGTGTGTAAAAAAGCGACGACTGCCGAAGCCGATCTGGCAACCATGGAGAAGGCTGGAATCGCGACCTCGGCTACCGTAACGCATCCCCTGACTGGGGAGTCACTGCCAGTTTGGGTAGCTAACTTTGTCTTGATGGAATACGGGTCAGGTGCGGTGATGTCAGTCCCAGGCCACGATCAAAGGGATTGGGAGTTCGCCAGAAAATATGATATCCCGATTGTTCAAGTGATTGAGCCGATTGCAGATGAACAATGTGACATAACCACAGCGGCGTTTGTTGAGCACGGTAACGTCATCAACTCAGGAGAGTTTGATGGGCTCGATTTCGACGGCGCTGTTGACGCGATCGCGCGAGCATTAGAAGCCAAAGGTGCCGGTCGTCGGGTGACAAACTATCGGCTCCGCGATTGGGGTGTTTCTCGCCAGCGTTATTGGGGTTGTCCGATTCCGATGATTCACTGCGAAGCTTGTGGGGTGGTGCCAGTACCTGAGGCGGATCTCCCGGTCGTACTGCCTACGGAAGTTAAGTTTGAAGGCGTCCAGTCACCCTTGGTGACGATGGATAGCTTCCTCAACGTGGATTGTCCGAGCTGCGGTAAAGTTGCGAGAAGAGAAACAGACACGTTTGATACCTTTGTGGAGTCATCTTGGTATTACGCCCGTTTTGCCTGTCCTGATGCCGATACGCTCATGGTCGATGAACGCGCCCGCATTTGGGCCCCTGTAGATTTTTATGTCGGCGGAATCGAACATGCGATTTTGCACCTGCTGTATGCCCGTTTTTTCTACAAACTGATGCGCGATGAAAATCTAGTCGCAGGCAATGAGCCTTTCCACAAACTTCTCATGCTGGGTATGGTTCTCCAAGGTGGCAAGAAGATGTCCAAGTCTTCAGGAGATGCGGGTGACCCCCAAAAGCTGCTAGATAGATATGGCGCGGATGCCGTTCGGACGGCGGTTATTTTTGCCGCTCCGCCTGATCAGTCATTTGAGTGGAGTGAAGCAGGTCTTGAAGGCGCAAGTCGATTTTTGAGAAAGATCTGGAACCTGGTCGACCAGTTCATTACGGCAGGACCCACGCCTAAATTTGATCGATCTAAGCTCAGTGATGGTGCGCAAGCCGTGCGGCGCAAAGCGCACGAAACGTTGAAAAAAGCGGATGATGATTTTGGCCGCCGAATTCAATTTAACACGGTTGTTTCCGGTGTTATGGAACTCTGCAATGAAATTGGCAAACTAAAAATTGTCGATGACAACGATCGCGGCGCGATCGGGGAAGCGATACGTATCGCCCTCATCGCAATTTCACCGATTGCGCCACACATCGCGCACAGTCTTTGGTCGAGCCTTGGAGAGACTGAAGCGCTCATCGATGTGCGGTGGCCAAAAGTAGACGAGAGTGCACTACAGCAGACTTCGGTAAAAATGGTTGTACAGGTGAACGGTAAAGTTCGTGGCAATATTGAGGTTGCCGCCGATGCGGATAAGGAACATATTCTTGGCGTGGCGAAAGCTGAGCACAACGTGGTCAAACATATTGATGGCAAAGAAATCGTCAAAGAAATTGTGGTTCCAAACAAACTGGTTAATGTCGTTGTTCGTTAGGCTGATTTCGTTAGGCCTGATTGGCTTATTGGTTGGGTGTGGTTTTCACCTGCGCAACTATGGCTTAGAAGGTTTGTTCGAGAGCTTTGCGATAGTTGGTAAGACTCGCGCACAAGTGGTGAGCCCACTGCGTCAATCCCTGCAGCAGCTTGATATATCTGAAGTGGCGCCAGACGAAGCCGAGGTAGTGGTAGAAATTCTCGAGCAACGCAGTGAACGACGTAGTGTTTCAACGTCTGGGCAAGCTCGTGCGGCAGAGTATGAGATCGACTACGCGGTTTATTTTCGACTGATGGACCGCGCAGGTATGGTGCTTGCGCCTGCGGCATGGATCGAGCGGCAGCGTATTTATCGCATTGATCGAGGCAATATCGTTGGTAGCAATCAAGAGCAGAGACTCGTGCAAACAGAGATTGTGCAAGATGTCGCGGCTCAAATCGTTAGGTCCATGGACCTAGTTAGCCGAGGCTCTAAGTAACTGGAGGCTGGATAGAAGCGTGCAGATTAAGAACGAGGAAATTAGCACCCACCTTAAGTCAAGGTTACTGCCAATCTATCTGATTTCTGGCGACGAAACGCTGCTCGTTGAAGAAGCGTGCGACGCCATAATCGCTGCAGCGGGTGCGAAAGGATACACAGAGCGCTCTATTCATCATGTGGAAGGCACCTACAAATGGCGCGAACTGGTCCACGATAGTGCAAGTAGGTCTCTATTTGCAGAAAAGAAAATACTCGATGTGCGTGTGCCCGGGAAAAAATTTGATCGCGAAGCATCGGATTCGCTCCGTAGTTGGATAGAAGAAAATCCCGCGGGCGGGGTAGCGATGATGTTAATCCGAACGGTGCGGCTGGAACCGAGGCAACGTGCCAGCGCTTGGTTCAAAGCGATAGACAAAGCCGGTGCGATTTCCTTGATTTGGCCGCTATCGTACAAACAGCTTCCGCGATGGCTCAACCATAGAATGAAAGAACAAGGACTCACGGCGGGAGCCGACGCAGTGCAATATCTATGTGACAAAGTAGAAGGCAACTTGTTGGCGGCCTCGCAAGAGATTCACAAATTGGTTCTACAGGATCTGCCCTCGCCGATTTCCGCTGAGGCCATGGCCGCGTCGCTCGACGACTCTAGCCGTTTTACTAGTTTCGATTTGATCGATGCAACGATGGAGTGCGATCGGGTGCGGGTTGTGCACATTTTAGAGGTGCTGCGCCAAGAGGGTGCCGCGCTGTTTGCGATTATGGGAGCCCTCACGGCACAAATGCGCCGGTTAGGTGATTCGCAACGATTACCGCCTGCGCGGCGTCGCATCGTGCAGGATTTTGCGCGTCGGATCAAAGACCCACTGCCCGTTTTGGCGGAGTGCGCTCTGATCGATCAGCAAGGTAAAGGACAGAAGACGGGCGACCCCTGGGTTTCGCTCGAAAAGTTATTGCTGCGTCTTGCTGGCGCGCGAACTGTATCGCTGGCAAGTCAGGACTATGCGCGGCTTGTTCCTAGGTGATACGCCTGCACCACATTATATAGAATAGCGAATAATGAAAAAGCGTATACTTGGAGCGTTGATACTCCTCATTGCCGCCTGCCAAGACCGCAGTCCCCCGACGCCCGAATCACAGATTGTGCGGCCGGCCAAATTATTTCAGGTCAAGGATGCACGGCGAGCGATACATCATCGATTTGTTGGACGAGTGGAGGCGAGACAAGTCGTTGATGTTTCGTTTGAAGTCGCGGGCCCGCTAACCGATTTGCCAATTCGCGGCGGGCAGGAACTTGCTGTTGG
>JAQWQN010000260.1 GCA_029244465.1 Pseudomonadales bacterium | reverse complement strand
GCTTCAAAGTACGACCTACGTGAGCCAAGGTTATAACTTGTTTTGGGTAGATTTTGGCGAGGGTCCGAACGTGATTGACGGTAAATTCCGGACCTCGATTTTGATCGAACCGAGCGACGGACGTAAACCAGCGATGACTAAATATGGTGCCGAGCGTTTACAAGGTTTTTTAGATGCTTGGCGCCTTGTATGGCGAAACCCTGATCCGACGGTCGGTTTAGACGGGAGTCGGGCCTGGTGGGTGGATGATGGCGATCCGTCGGGTCCTTACGATCATATCGAACAGAGGTCGCTCGCAGAACGATGTATCGTCGGTTCGCGCTCGACAGCGGGTCCGCCCATGCTGCCGAATATCTACAACAACTTCAAACGGATTGTCCAAACAGACGACGCGGTCATGATTCTGACAGAAATGATCCACGACGCGCGGGTTGTGCGCATGGATCAGCCACACCGACCACGGGCAATTCGGACTTGGTTGGGTGATTCAGTCGGACGTTGGGAGGGTGCAACACTGGTTGTGGATACGACAAATTTTACCGAAACACCGGCGCTCAGTGGCGCAGATGAAAACCTCCACGTGATCGAGAAGTTTACCAAACAGGAAGATGGCTCGATGCTGTATCAGTTTGAAATTGATGACCCGACAATTTGGACGGTGCCCTGGAAGGGTGAGTATATTTGGCGAGCCGCGCAAGGGAAGGTCTACGAGTTTGCCTGTCACGAAGGCAACTACGCGATCGGTAATGTACTGCGTGGTGCGCGACTTTTGGAGGCCAACTGGTGAGCTTAAATATCGTGATCGACTGCGATCCCGGTCATGATGATGCCGTTGCGATCCTGCTCGCTAACAAATTGGCCAATTTGAAATCGATCACAACCGTTGCTGGCAATACCGATCTTGCCAATACGACCAAGAATGCTCTGGCCCTGGTTGAGTTTTTGGGGGCAGATATTCCGGTTCACTCTGGTGCTGATCAAGCGTTGGCTGGTGCGGTTCGCAATGCTCGCCACGTGCATGGCAAGACGGGATTTGGAGGCACGAATTTACCGGCAGCAAAGAGACCAGTCGCAAGCGAAGATGCGGTGAATCACATCATCGAGCAAGTCAAAGCGATCGACGATTTGTGGCTGGTTGCAGTCGGACCGTTGACGAATATCGCGCTTGCGATAGAGGCATATCCAGCGATGGCTAATCGGCTAGCCGGACTGTCGATAATGGGCGGAAGTACGGGGCCTGGCAACGCAACGCCTGCCGCAGAGTTTAATATTTGGGCAGATCCAGAAGCCGCTCGGGCCGTTTTGACTTCCGGGCTAAATCCAATTATCTGTGGCCTGAACTTAACGCAACAGTTCTTATCAGATGACGATTTTGTAGAGGTGCTGGCAACGGCTGATCAGCCCGTGCCAGGTTTCGTTGCGGAACTCTATCGCTATATGCATGACCGCATGGATGCAATCATCGGTGAACGCAGAGCTGCGCTACACGACCCTTGTGCCGTGCTGGTGGTGACACACCCACACTTGTTTGAATTGACCGATATGTATGTCGATGTTGAACTGACGGGTGAACTTTCGCGCGGAATGACCCTTTTCGATCAACGTCGAACGCTCGCCCGCACACCGCCCAACTGCCGTGTTGCCACTAAAATCGACGCTGACAAATCTCGCAGCCTCGTCCTCACCACGCTGCTCGACTACTCTTCATCCTCATCATCCTGAGACACACGAATTTTCCGTCCTACAAAAGAAGAGTAAAGGCTGACGTGAGGCCAGGCTGATGGCTGGCAACTCAAGTGCTGGGGTTGGCGGAGACTTTCAATATGGCCACCCCTCGTCACCTTCTAGTCGATCCAGAGCATGCGCATTGCTACCACATTGTGTCGCGATGTGTGCGGCGTAGTTGGCTTTGCGGTCTCGATCGACGAACGGGGAGAGACTACAGCCATAGAAAACAATGGCTCCTTGAAAGGTTGCGCCGTCTTGGGAGTTCTTTTTCGGTAGATGTTTATGCGTACACGATAATGTCCAATCACTTTCATCTGGTCGTGCATTATCATCCTCTAGCGGCAACTGAGTGGACGGATGATGAGGTTGTCGATCGATGGTTAAGGGTATGTCCGGTTAGGTCGAGCGATGGTACGGTCGATGCAGAGTTCCAAGAGACGGTTCGTGCCACCATTCTGAACGATCAAGGTCGGATTGAGAGTCTCCGTGGGAAATTGTGCTCTCTATCGGTTTTCATGCAGCTTCTTAAGCAGCCCATAGCTCGTCGAGCAAATCTGGAAGATCGCTGCTCAGGACATTTTTTCGAGCAAAGATTCTATTCTTGCGCGTTGCTAGACGAACGCTCGGTACTAGCCGCCATGGCGTATGTCGATTTAAATCCGATCCGGGCGCGCATCGCGAAGAGCATAGCCGATTCGGAACACACGTCGATTCATGCGCGGCTGCAGGAACCTGAGTACCAGGCCAAGTTGGAAGATTATCTGGAGCCGCTAATTGTCGGTGCCAAATTAGAGCCCCCGGTTAAGATTACACTCAGCGAGTATGCAGATTGCATCGAAGCGTTGGCTTTCAATCGTGAGACCCGTTTTGGGGCCGCAAAGCTATCGCGATGGCGTTCACGAATAGCAACGGTGCAACGGAAACCCCGTGCTATCGGAGCATTCGAGATTCTGAAAAAGTGGCACGCTCAACGTCGGTGGAAAACGCCACGGTGGCTTATCGCCGCAGAGTGATTTGCTGGTACGACCCTAGAGTATTGCGCGGGTACGTCTTACGTAACCTGATTTAGAATGGATCACCTGTCAGACTTTCTGCGCGCTCTTCCTAGATTTATCCAAAATTGAACGCTTATACCTTCGCAATAACGCCACTTAATCTTGTGTAAATCAAACGATAGGTACGAACCATCGAATCGTGTGTCTTAGATGTATTTTTCGAATCGTGTGTCTTAGATGGAATTACGTGGGGGGATGGTTTAGGAAATAGATCAGAGGGTCTGTGTAGTCCACGGATCCATAAAGGAAATTGACTTTTTGAAACCCCAGCAATCTCTGCAACCGTTCCGGTAATTCGAGCCAAAGAGATCGCGGCAAGCCGATGTATTGGTTTTCCTGTTGACGCAGCCACGAGAGATTGAAATTGAGGTTTATCGAACGACGTCGCTGATCGTGTGTCCTGTTGCCGCCTCCGGCGTGCCAAAGCGCGCCGTCGAATAGAAGAAGGGATCCGGCGCTCATTTCAGCGTAGATGATCGGGGCGTCTGGATCGATGGAGTCGGTGCTTAGGTGGCTGCCGGGTACTAAGCGGGTAGCACCATTGGCTTCGGTGAAGTCGTCAAGGGCAATCAGAGTATTGACAATAAACGGCGGACGCGGGCGCGCAAGCGGGTAGTGGCCGTCGTCTTGGTGCAATCCTTGGGGGGCGATACCGGGGTCCGGGCACATTGCAGTGGCGACCGACATCTGGAATTGGTCACCCAACACGCCTTCGATTGCGAAAAGTAGGATTGGGTCGATCGCGATGTCATCGATGGCACGAGTTTTAGCGAACAGATTGTGTACATGGACAGTTTGGAGGCCGGAGTAGCGGCCCTTGCGATCTGCATCGCGCTCGGTGGTCATCGCAAATATGGGCTCGAGTTGCTGCTGAACCGACGCGAGACGGTCAGCGTCTAAGAAGTCGGGTAGGATCGCGAAGCCCTTTGCCTGCACCGCGACAACGGCGTCATCTACCCGTTTTTGATCCGCCTCTGTGAGAACGAGATCGCGAGTGAGTCGCGGCGAGGGTCGGAGTGACTCGACTCGCTGAACGTATTCTGCTTTGTCAAAATCACTCTGATCCATATGCCCGCCGATGTCTTGAGTGTCTTATCGTTAGATGATCCAAGCCGCTTTGCGTTTTTCCCGGAAAGCTGCCATGCCTTCGGCGCCTTCATCTGACCTGAACATGCGTCCTGACCAGTCGCCGGTGAGCTCGAATCCTGCTTCGCGAGAAAGCTGTGGCACTTGGCGCACGAGTTTCTTGCACTCCTGCACGGCGATAGGCCCGCCGAGATTGATCATATCGATTTCTTCTTGGACTGCGGTTAGTAATTGGTCGGCGGGTACAGCTCGATGGACAAACCCCATGGCGACGGCTTGTGCGCCGGTGAACCGCTCGCCGGTAAGGAAAAGTTTCATACCGTGGTGGGTGCCAAGTTTCGGTAGACAGACGACGGAAATGACAGCAGGAATGACTCCAATCCGCACTTCACTGAAGCTGAATTGAACATCTTCGACGGCAACGGTGATATCCGCGGCACCAACCAAGCCGAGCCCCCCAGCGAACGCTGCACCGTTGATGGCTGCGATGACTGGCTTAGGACTGTCCATAACCATATTAAGAATGTCTGGATAAGTGATGGTGCGTTGTCCGTCGACTAACTGTCCCGGAGGGCTTTTCAGGTCTGCACCGGCACAAAATGCAGGGCCAGTGCCTGTGATAATGATCGATCTAACCGACTCATCTGCGATGGCGTCTTCCAGGTGCGCGCCAAGCTCGTTGACGAGCACAGCGGACAACGCATTACGGTTCTCTGGACGATTCAGGGTGATCCACGCGGCACCGCCGCTCTTGATTTCATATAACGTTGCTTCCGTACCGCTCATTGATCGTCTCCGCTTGTTTCGTCCTCTCCTGAGGAAAACTGTTTGTCCTCATTTGAGGCACTCACTATATTTTTCATTTTTGGCCGTTACTGCTATTCGTCTTCGGTAATGGTAACTAAGAGTTGACCATTCTCAACTTGGTCTCCCGCAGCAACGTGGACAGCGTCGACCTTACCGTCCATAGGTGCCGTGATGCGATGCTCCATTTTCATCGCCTCTAAGATCAACAACAGGTCGCCTTTCTTCACTTGATCTCCTGTGGAGACTTCTGTGGCTAAGACTGCGCCAGGCATTGGCGCGACCTGCCCACCACTCAAGTCGCTCAGACCCGGTAGCGGGTAGCGCGGTTGCTCCTCGAGCTCCAAACCGCCTAATGAAGATTGCACGAGCCATGTTAAGCCAACAGGTTCGACGGTAAAGGTAAGTCTTCTGCCATCGATCGCGAGGTCGACATGACTGTCGCCAGCGGCGAAGCAAACGACATTCATGGTCTCGCCGTCGACCGTCACCTTGTACGATCCATCGCGTTGTGATTGGTATTCGACCAACACTTCATCCTCTTTGCCGTGGCCAAAGGTGATGCGCTCGGGGGGCATGGTCGAGTTACGCCAGCCACTGGCGATTCGCTGGTTGATCTTGGCACCTGCCCGGCGCCTTGCTTGTCCCTCCATAGCGGCCGCAAGCGCCCCTTCAGTTAATTCACTGCGGGGCAATTCACGCACACGGCTTGGTTGCACACGGTCAATAAAGTCGGTGGTGGTGTCTCCTGCTAAATATTCCGGCGTACGTAACGTCGCTACCAAAAAATCTCGGTTTGTGGTCAGACCTTGGATACGGGTTGCTTCAAGGGCTCGCGCGAGCCGAGCAGCCGCTTCTCGACGTGTTGGTGCATGGACGATCACTTTCGCGATCATGGGGTCGAATTGTGTACTGATCACGCTGCCGCTCTCGACGCCGGAATCGAAGCGAGCGCCACCGCCCGTCGCCGGCTGCCAGGCGATGACAGTCCCCGGGGAAGGGAGGAAATTCTTCGCGGGGTTTTCTGCGTAAAGGCGTGCTTCAATCGCCCACCCGTTGATGCTCAAGTCTGCTTGCGTGAATGAAAGCGTCTCTCCTTCTGCGACACGGATCTGTTCTCGAACAAGATCCTGACCAATAATTTCTTCTGTGATCGGGTGTTCCACTTGTAGTCTGGCGTTTACTTCCAAAAAGTAAAAATCGTCGCCAGCCAATAGAAACTCCACCGTACCCGCTGATGCATAGCCTAGCTTTTTGGCGGCGGCGATTGCTGCGGCGCCCATACGTTCGCGTATCTCTTCGGTTACCGCGGGGCTGGGTGCTTCTTCGATCACTTTCTGGTGGCGACGTTGAATAGAGCACTCCCGCTCGAAACAATGTACGAGATTGCCGTGACGATCACCTAGGATCTGTAGTTCAACATGACGCGAAACATCGAGCCATTTTTCCAAGAAAACGGTGTCGTCGCCAAAAGAACTACCGGCTTCTCGCTTGGCGCCTTCGACTGCCGCGACGAGTTCGTTGGCCGTCTCAACAACACGCATGCCGCGACCACCCCCGCCCGCAGATGCTTTGACTAACACGGGATAACCGATTTCATCTGCTGCTGCTGCCAGGTCAGTTGTGTCGTCGATTTCAATGCCAGGCAGGATCGGTACGCCTGCTTCCTGCATTAACCTTTTCGCCGAGAGTTTGTCGCCCATCAGGCCGATCACCTCTGGAGAAGGGCCGATCCAGTTGATGCCGGCATCAATAACGGCTT
>JAQWQN010000259.1 GCA_029244465.1 Pseudomonadales bacterium | reverse complement strand
CTGTTAGAATATAGCCCCCGCCATTGCTCTTGTCAGCAAAAACCACGCGTTTGTCCGATCGTTGCACATAGAGCTTTCCCTCGATGAAAGCCTCAAGAATTGTGTCTATACGCGTATCATCACGTTGGGCCAACGCTTGGGCGGCCGCCATTTTATCTTCAAATCCACGCACATTCAGCGCATTAACACTGTCCTGCAGATCCAGACACGCGGCAGCGATAGATGTATTCACCACGCAAAGAAAGAGGGCCAAGATATTGCGAATTCCACACGCAGCATTATTCAAAGAAACCACCCTCTGCCCTCAAAATTAATCTAAACTTGAAAATTTGTGAGCGGCTTTCGCCGCTCACAAAAGATCTACCCTCGCAACAAACGGATCAGTCTCACCCGAGACTCATTCATAATTTTGACCAGAACACTGTCCCGTTTTCACGTTGTAATTACCGCAAGCTAATGGAGCTTGCCAATCTGCCGTGAGATTTTTGGAGCCCGGGAGGAAATCAGACCATGCATCTCCAGGAACCGTGCCCGAAGTTTGCCAGACAATATCAAACTGACCATCGTCTTGAATCTCGCCAATGAGTACCGGTTTGGTGATGTGATGGTTTGGCATCATGGTAGCGTACCCGCCTGATAGGTTAGGCACAGCCACGCCAATAATAGAATCTTGCACGGCACTAGGATCCGTAGAGCCGGCTTTTTTGACCGCTTCTACCCACATCTTGAAACCAATGTAGTGCGCTTCCATTGGGTCATTAGAGACGCGTTCGTCGTCGTCGATGAACGCCAGCCAACCATCAATGAAATCATCATTAATCGGCGCGTCTATACTCATAAAGTAATTCCACGCTGCGAGGTGACCGACCAGCGGACCTGTATCCATACCCGACAGCTCTTCTTCACCCACAGAGAACGCGATCACCGGAATGTCTTCAGCGGAAAGACCTTGGTTACCAAGCTCTTTGTAAAAAGGTATGTTGGCGTCCCCATTGATAGTAGAAACCACCGCCGTCTTTTTTCCCGCCGAACCAAACTTTTTGATATCCGAGACGATCGACTGCCAATCGGAGTGTCCAAATGGCGTGTAATTAATCATGATGTCTGCCTCGTCAACCCCTTTGGCCCGTAAGTACGCCTCTAAGATTTTGTTCGTCGTGCGCGGATAAACATAATCCGTTCCAGCCAAAACCCAGCGTTCGGCGCCGATTTCATTCATCAAATAATCGACTGCAGGAATCGCTTGTTGATTCGGCGCCGCGCCTGTGTAGAAAACGTTTTTTGACGACTCTTCGCCTTCATACTGAACGGGATAGAAAAGTAGGCTATTCAGTTCTTCAAAGACGGGTAGCACTGACTTTCGCGACACTGAGGTCCAACAACCAAACACCACATCTACTTTTTCGACGGAAATGAGTTCGCGTGCTTTTTCAGCAAACAGCGGCCAGTTCGATGCTGGATCAACCACCACCGCTTCAAGTTTTTTACCCAGTAGTCCACCGTTGGCATTCTGCTCTTCAACCATCATCAGGATGGTGTCTTTCAGAGTTGTTTCACTAATTGCCATAGTCCCGGAGAGTGAGTGTAAGACACCGACCTTGATGGTTTCTTCCTCCGCCGCTTGGCCTTGCCATGACGCCAGGAGAAGTAGTGCGATACCGGTCATTTTAACTAATCGTTTCATTGAAGTTGTGCTCCTTAAATTTGAATCTGTACACCGAGAGATATGCCATCGGCATCCACGCCCGGGGCTCCAGTGAGATTGGCATCACCACTCGTGACGTTTAAGTTGATACGTAGGTTGTGCCCATCGATTACGTAATTCACACCGACCTCAGTCAGGTCGCTGTCGTCCATACCGACAAAGTCAGGTTCATTGGAGGTGAATCGAACATACGGCTGAAAACGGCCTGGGCCGCCATTTCCGGGAAAGAGATAGGCAGCCGTCACAAAATACGAATCACCGTCAAAGAGACAAAAACAAGATGGGTCTGAACGGGCAGCAAGACTCAGATCCGCATCGAACATCTTGAATTCACCCTCCAACGTCAACGCACCGCCATTGGCCAAAGGTTTTTCGAACAACGCATCCACAATCACCGCCTCGAAATCCCCCGCTTCGGTCAGCGTGCCGGTACCATCTGACTGCGATTGATAAGAAAGGCCAACGGTAAAAATGTCGCCGCCGCCGCCGAAGTAAGTAGAGCTTGTGTAGTAAGCCGGGTTCTTTTCCATGTCGAGGAAGTTGTAGGCCACGCGCCCGGCGAACAACAAGTTGTCGTCCTGGTTCGGCCCACCATTGAGCCCGTCGAAAAATCCAACTGCGTACTGGAATTTGTCGAGATTGCCCCAAACCGTTATACCGTCGTCACGCCCTAGCAACCCTGCATCACCTAATTGATCAGAAGGCAGCAAAGGCACCGTATATTGATTCCAAGATAAGCCGTAATACGGACCATTTAGTTCGATACGATCGGCCGGTGTCAGCATGCGTCCCATCCAAACATTGAACGCATCACTTAATTCAAACTGGACAATGGCATCTAGCACATCAATGTCCCCTCCAGCACCGGTCGGATCGTCACTGTCCTGACCGAAAACACAGCCCTGGCATTCAGTGTTGAACGTAAATTTAACCTTCTCGCTGACTTGGCCGTTCATGTACAGGCGAATACTTTGCACACTGAAGTCGCTTGAATCATCACTGCCGCTTGGCGCGGCATCCTCAACGGAGGTAAACGCGGCACGCAAACCCGCGCCAACTGTCACCGATTTGTTTTCTCCGAATTCGATTGTACCGCCGGCCCAGGCACCCGTGCCGAAAAAGATTAACAACACACCAAATAGTAAGCGTCTCATGGTTACCCCGTTTAGAATCAGTAAGTCGGGGCATTGTGTTGCAAGCCAACACCTCTCGGTATGCGGAGGATAACGGCCCGGTCTACGTTATTTGACGTAGAGACTCAGATCGAAGTCTCAAGTACTCGTATTGCGATAGCGGCAGCCGACGTTCGATTTTCGACACCCAGTTTCGGAAAAATGGTTTCCAAATGCTTGTTTACCGTCCTCGGACTCATAGACAGAATTTCCGCGATTTCTCGATTTGTCTTACCATTGGCAACCCAAAACAGCACTTCAGACTCACGCCCAGTTACCGGCAAAACAGCCTGCAAATGGATTGCAGATGGCTTGTCAGACGGGTCCACTAAACGAATCAAGCTTTCGGCCTCGTTCGCCTGGCTGAGTAATATCGCATCCAGATTTTGCTTAAGCGAGGTCACATGCAGCGTCTGTCCACTCTCCGGCCGATGACCCCGCCAACGTTGAATCTCCATGTAGACGCGTGCTCGAGCGACTGGCGTGGTGGCACCCTTGTTAACCAAAAGTTCTACCGCTTGATCTGAGATCCATAATTCACGCCCCTGCGCATCGAGACTCACCAACCGCTGGCCGGTGCGGTCTAATGCCTGACGAACATTTCTTGCTTCGTCGGCGATCCCCAAGTGAACCTCTATTCGAGCGATGAGTTCGAGTGAATTGACAGGCTTGGTTAAGTAGTCCACCCCACCTACCGCAAGCCCTCGAACGACACTGTCCGTATCACTGAGACCTGTCATAAACACAACGGGCACTTGCGCCAGAAGCGTATCCGCCTTAAGCGCCAGACAGGTTTCGAAGCCATCCAGATTAGGCATGATTGCGTCCAGCAAAATGATGTCTGGAGCCATGCGCGAGGCAATCGTCAGCGCTTGTTCGCCATCAAGAGCCAATAACACGGTTATCCCCGTCGGCTCTAATGCATCATTGAGAAAACTGAGTGTATCCGGAGAATCATCCACCAATAACGCCGTTTTACCGTCAAACAAACTCATGACGGCGAAGACGACAAACGCTTAACGATCACTGCAAATTGCACACCATCCAAGTCTGCAAATAGCTGCTCGGCAAGTGGCTTGGAGATTGCTTCATCAACCAATGCCTGTTGCAGCGCCTGGCGAAATCCCGAAGCGTGCCCAAGTTCGGCGTGATGAATTAACACATCCCGTATTTCACCGCTCAAGGCCGAGACTCGACCGATTGGATCAAATGTCCAATTCAGAGCTAACTGTTCCTCCAATTGATCTAGCAGGACCTCAAATCGTATGGGTTTGACCAGGTAGTGATCGTACGCATCGTCAGTGCCCGGATTCGGTTCATCAGCGTTTGCTGAGACCATTATGATCGATACACTCGGGTACTTTTCTCGTAACACCCGTGATAACTCAATGCCGGACATCCCCGGCATTGTCACGTCTGCTAAAATCAAATCTGGGACATTAGTAGACTCAATGATGTCCAAACAACTCTGTGCATCTCGCGCTTCATGCATCAAAAAACCCAAAGGCAACAGCACCTCAGAGAGTAATCCTCTTTGCACGGGATCATCATCGACCACCAAAATGCGTCGCCGCATGCCCGCATACCCGGTTGGGTCTCGCACTGCCGCCTTCTCTCCCACCGGCGCGTCGGTCGGCGGCAGGTAAAGGCTAACCATAAACTCACTACCGACCCCCAATTCGCTGTGTACCGAAACGTCTCCGCCCATGACATCACACAAGAGCTTTACGATCGTGAGCCCTAAACCTGTCCCACTCGTTGCCAAACTCTCTTCCGGGCGTACCCGCTCAAAAGGAATAAATATGGTCTCAAGATCGGCGCTACGGATACCCGTGCCTGTATCACGAATCCTGAATTCCGCGACCTGACCACTATAATTGACGCTGAACGTCACCGCGCCAGAGCGTGTAAATTTTACGGCGTTCGAGAGGAGATTGGTTAGAATCTGTCGCAGGCGTTGTGGGTCAGTACGCACATATGTTGGTAAGTTGTTCGGTAGATTTACCTGCAGATCAACGCCTTTGTTGGTAGCTAAAGGTTTGAAAATCGCGATTAATTGATGAACCAGGTCTGGCAATCGCACCGTCTCTGATCGCAACTCAATACGCCCGGCTTCGATCCTCGAAACGTCCAATAAGCCCTCAACGAGATCTGACAGATGTTCGCCACTACGATGAATGACTTCAACCGCACGTCGCGTAGATTCATCACGCTCCTCGCGTTTGAGAATTTGTGCGTAACCTAGGATCGACTGCAACGGAGTACGAAACTCATGACTGATGCCACTAAGGTATCTGGTTTTAGCAAAACTTGCCGCTTCTGCGGTCTCTTTCGCTGCCTGAAGTTCTTGGTCGGTTTTTTCGTGCGCCTCAATTTCCTTGAGGAGTCGCTCTGTTTGCCTGTCGGACTCCTGGTGCGCGACCTCGCGACTCTCGCTGGTTAACAAAAAAAGCCACGTAATGACCCCAACCACAATCACAAACAAGAAATAAACCGTCCAAAGGGCGCTTGCGACCTCTGGCTCAGGCAGCCCGCGTGCTACAAACACATAGTAAGTCAGGCTAAAAAAGGCCGCCATAGCGGCAGCCGCGACTATGAATCTGACACTGAACCGGCTCACTCTCGTAAAGAATGCCTCAACCAAAAAATCAGGCAGAAAGCGCTGCAGCGAACCATAAACCTGCTGACCCAACGTCGCATTCGTCTTGCACTGATCCATACAGCGAGCATCCAGGGAACAGCACAATGAACAGATGGCACCCGTATAGGCAGGACAAAAGGCCATATCGTCGCGTTCGTATTCAATACTACAAACGACACAGGTGTGCGTTTCAGCAACCTCGATATACTCATCGGACCGTCTCGCGATGTAATACCGACCGCCGGTCAACCACGCGATGGCAACCGTACTGCCGGCGGCGATAAGAATCGTAATAAAATGGGTCAAGGCCTGCGCATTTGTGCCAAACATATCCAGGTAACACAGCACACCGGCAACTGAGGAGAGTAGCATGGCGCCGATACCAACCGGGTTAACGTCATATAAATACGCTCGTTTAAACTCGATGTGCCTCGGTGATAGACCGAGGGGCTTGTTGATTCCTAAGTCTGTAGCAAGCGTCGTTAACCAAGCAACCGCCGCAATCGCAAACACGCCCAGCACGCTTTCCAGGACCTGATAAATCCCAAGTTCCAGAAGCAGGAATGCGATT
>JAQWQN010000249.1 GCA_029244465.1 Pseudomonadales bacterium | reverse complement strand
TTGCGCGCATCGCCGCTCTCAGCCCGAACATCGCGTGCGAATGCCCCAATCACATCGCCAAACTGCTCATGGATATTTCCTCCTTCGAACGCTACAGCGAACAATGCGTAGAGACCGACCCGGATGAACGCGCCTTGCATGCACAATTAGGCGACATCAGTACCAAAGCACGCCGCCTCTTCGAGGACGCGCTATTGGCGGTCGCCACTACGGACGGCTTGCATTTGAACCCTAACTCAACCCAGAGCTAGCAGAGCACTTACCAACACCTGTGTGTCCACGTTATTTCTAGATTAGAATTTGTCTCTCATATTTATACACGTTTTATAGCGACAGAATGCTTCCAAACAGACGGCTTAGTGCCCATGCTGGGACGCGAGCATAAGCTTAAACCAGAGGAACGCGCTGGCAATGAACAAAGCCGTCACAGCTTGGTCGAGACGCCATTTTCGAGCAACAAGCCCAGCCGCAACCGCTGCGCTTTGTAGAAGTCTGCCATTCGCAGATCCTTCCGGCACTGTTTTGTGCTCAGGCATTGCCCGATTTACGCGCCACCTCCGCCGTTGCTTGCGCTCCCCGCTGCTAACTGATTGGAACCCATACGTTGCACCAACCTGCCCCCGCGACCAATTTGCCCGGTATCGCGGTGCAAGGGCCGTAGCCCGCTGCAGTTTCCTTGTAAAGTGCGCAGTTTGAGCAAAACTGCTCAGCACCCGCTACACCTGCGCGTTTGGGAAATTTGCTGATGTCCACGTCCTCCGCAACGGCTTTATAGCCCAGCGCGATTGCGATTGGATCGGAGCTCTGCAGTACTTCCGCTGCGGAGGCCAGGTGCGGCAATGTCAGCGCGGCCGCTGATGTGGCGATGATAAAGGTCCTTCGATTAATGTCAGACATCTGCCTTTCCTTGAATAGTTGCGATAGTCCCATCGCCCTCGTAGCCCGGACAGTCACCCGTTCTTAAGTGCGGCCACCCGTTTCATAAGCACTCAAAATAGTGCCCTCTCGCAGACCTGGCGATTACAAGCTGTCGTTACCTTATCTCGGTCCGGACTATGGAGCAGCGACACATTAGCAAATGAACCTTTTATGTCAACTAAAATAATAGACAAAATGTATTTTAATGTTCTTTTTCGTTATTTTTGACGTTTTTATATAGACATTACTTGGACTATATATGAACAATTAGGCGCGCGTTGTCAATCGGTGCGCCAAGAGTGGCTTGGTGACCAGTAGCGGTCGACACAACAGGGGCGTCAGCCTCGATTAAGCCGCGGCCATGCACAAGCAGGAGACGCGCCTTAGCGTGCAGAAACACAACGACGCGACGCCACTGACTTTAGAGACCAGGTGACCATATTTGCTTTGAGCGCCAGCGGCGCGCACTACCCCCGCTGGGGTTATCGATCACTTTTTCCGTAGCTTCACCCGTTAAAGCGTGCTCACATATTTCCCGAGCGCTTTGATTTGCTCGTCGCTGAGTGATTCGGCCTGGGGGCGCATCATCCGGCCGCGAAGATCAGATTTATGGCTGCCCCGATTGCCATCCCTAAAATCCTGGAGCTGCCGTTCAACGTACCACGGATTTTGTCCAGCCAGACTTGGCGCCATACCCCCAGCGCTTGATCGACCGTCCTCACCATGACAGCTAACGCAGTTTCTTCCCGAGAAGAGCGACTCAGTATCTGCCATAAAACTGGGCGATCCCGGCTCGAGGCTCGCGAGATATTGAGTGACGGTTGCTATTTGCGCCATTGTTAGGTCCTTCGCAATTGCGCCCATAGTTTGGGCATAGCGTCCGGTGAACCTAACCCCTTGCCTAAAATGAGCGAGCTGGCGCTTCAAATAAGGCGCATGTTGGCCCCTTAGCTTGGGCGTACTCAACGCGTCAATGCCATTGGCATCCACACCATGACAAGCGGCGCAAGTGGATTCATAAACCGCCTGACCCGATGAGTCAGCGAAGACCGTGGTCGACAACAAGACCAACACCAAGCCAACTCTATACATCGAGCGTATCCTTCCAATAATTTATTTAGGTAGCGTGACTGGGTTGCAGTGATATTTACAGCGAAATTCTGGCCCGTTTGGTCACTCTTTACAATAAGGATCCCGGCGCGCGAGGTACTACCCGAAGCGCCCCAGGGCTGACCGCCATTGCACCCGTCCCCACCAACTCACAGGCCACGGTGATCGGCGAAAATGGGACACAAGAAAAATCAGGTGCGCACCAAGAAAGGCGCGCCAAGAAGAAATCCGTCGTGTGTAAGGCAAACGGGGAGAACATCTACCCCACCATAAATTCAACTCGGCCAGGCGTTGTAAATGGTTGTCAGCAAGTGGCAAAAAAAAGCCCCCTACAAGAGGGGGCTCCAATCACATTCGAAAACAGCTGGTCACCCAACCATCCTCTTCATCACACTAACGGTTGTAGCCGCCGTGGCTGGATACATTATTCTCGTCCGCTCCACCCTTTCCGAAACTGACGTTTCGAGGATTGAACAAGTCACCCGCATTTTCTAAACAGGGTAAGCTTGCACCGGGCAAACCATCAGCACCCGTTGCCGGGACTGTCGGCACAGTAAGACCGTCGGCCAATGTATTGTCGTTTGCACGGTTGCCGCCCCACTGCTCGCTAGTCACGCCATGACCACTAGGTAGCGGTATTTGCGGACCGTCGAATGGCGCCTTCATGCAGGCCACGCGATCGTCTGTGAGCGCAAGCATGAAATCCACGAGACCTTGCTTTTCATCCTCGCTTAAGCCAAGAGAAACGACGTCTGGATCCATGTTACTTCCCTGCCCTTGTTTCCCTTTCACCGAGCCTTCTCCTCGCTTGCCACCATTTGGTCGTCCAAGGCCACCGGTGCCCGTGGTGTCGCCTTTGGCAGAAGCACTAACAATGAGATTGCCAGTCGTATTATCGCGTGATTCAACGCCAAAGTTTCCGCGGCGGTTTCCACCTCGGTCATAGAACTCTACCAGTTCTGTCAGGGTCTTCATGCCACCGTTATGCATATAAGGCGCAGTCAAGCCAACGTTACGAATGGTTGGTGTCTTAAAAGCACCATCGACCGCAACCGCTAGCTTGTCTGATTGCTTTCCTTTCACACGAACCGTATCGAGAATAGTGGCACCGTGCTCATCCACGCCCCCGCCACAACTAACCGGCTTGGTGTTTGTGAAAAAATCATCAAAGCCATTTACGTCTTCGCCGATGCGGACTTCAAACTTACATTCATCAGTACTAAATGGGTCAACAGGTTTCTTGCGCTTTAGCTCGCCAATGTATTGGCGGGTGTGCGACAGCGTGTTCCCCCATGGGTCTACACCGCCTAGGCCGATATCGTGCACAGTCGGAGTCACGCCGATGTTGTAGAAACCATTGTCATACAATGCCGCAGGGTTTGTGGTGCCATTCGCGCCTTGAGCCATGCCCATGCGTTCAATGAGACCATCTTCTGCATTCTCACCGATAAGGTGGAGTGTGGAGGCACCCGTGAACATTGCCGTTTTGTGACAAGACACACACTTACCCTTATCAACGAAAACGTTCATACCAAGCGTTTCGCTTGCTGACAGTTCACCGTCGCCGTCAAAGTAACGATCGACCGGGGAGTCATCAGAAACCAGCGTCGATTCGTAAAGCATTATGGCGATAGACCAGAACATGGAAAAATTGTTTTCCATCTGTGTGAAACCTTGGCCCTCGGTTATGAAGGGGCCAGAGCCATTGTTCTCGATCTTATACAGGTCGTCGCTTCCCGCACCCCAGAACTTGCGGCTAAACGCACGAACAATCATGTCTTCGTAAGTCGCGTTCAATCCCTTGCCGGACGAATGAACCAGTGAACTTAGATGACTATCATTCGAGCTGACCTCTTGATCTTTCAGAGCACGCATGGGTAGCAGCTTCTTGGCAATATCCGTGAAGCTTTTGCCAGCACACGCCATCTCCATCGGACTCAAAGGAGGACCAGCAGCTTGTGACGCCAGAGAGGCATTGTCCAAGCGCAACCGGTGCAGTGTGACACCACGTCTACCGTGGATGAGCACGCGAGCATCTTTGTTGCGATCGCCGAACGGGTCAACACCGTTGAAACGATTGTTTGCACGTCCGTCCCAGAAATTCCTGTGATTGAACACGGCGTTGATCGTCGTCGGCGTATTGCGCGGCTCTACCCTACGATGAGCCAAACCCGCAAGACCCTCACCAAACACTGTAGCGTCCGCATCACCACAACTGTCCTGATTGTTGTCGGCTACGATACTCAGGAATGCACCAGAAAAGGTGCCTTCCGACGACACGGCGTCGTTGGTGGTATAAGCGATGGCGGAGTTGCGATCGTTCATATCCGCTAGCTGATGCAGCGGAAAGTCCTCTGGCGTCAACGTGAGATTGCTTGAACCTTGCTGACCACCTGCCGTTTTGCCTCGCAAATTGGGCGGCGTGCCGTTGCTTTCACCGCCACCTAGCCTTTTGATACCACCGAAGCCCCACGTCTTTCGCGCGTCCAAAAGACCCGGGCTCAATTGGTTTGAAATGCGGGCGTCAGCACCCGCCGCAAAGTGGCAGGTGGCGCACGCGTATAAGTCACTACCCGCATTGATTTCGAAGAATAGAGCCTTACCAAGCTCTATCGCGGCCTGTTTATCCCGCACGATGCGCTTCAAATTTGGTAAGTGGATGGGCTGCCCTTTAAGCGAGCCGATCAAACTTAGCGGATCTTCTATTGGTTCTATCGGTTCTATCGGCTCTACCACGGCCATAGCCGAACTGCCCCACGAAATTAAAAATATCAACCCCAAACTAACTAATTTTTTGCGAAGCATTAGTTGCAACCTCCCGAGCTATTACTACTTTATTGTTTAACGTACGGAATCTTGGCCAGCAAGATACTTGCAAGTCTAGATGCAAACTTCAGGCCAGAACTTTTATTCTATAATTATCAATTAGTTATGGGAGAGAGGGGTCATTTTTCATGCTCAGACACCGATATCTGAAAAATAACTTTACAGTTATCTACCCTGCTTTGCGGTGGGCATAGGAGCCTGGCTTGTTTTTATTATAGTTTCAGTAGCTTATGCATAAATCGACCATTCAGCAAAGACGGTAACCGTCATTTAAACGATCACTTACCGTAAATATTTTTGACACTCAATGATGTTTGTAAATAAGTTGTAATATCTATTGACGACGTGTGGCCTGGTAGTCAGTGTATGCAACTAAGTTGCGCTGCAATTTACTTTACGGTTTCGTTAATAGCGAATAACACAACCCGGTTAACACGGAGAATGAAGATAATGATTAAATTAAAAAGGACGGGTGTCTCAGTCGCGCTACTGGCGTTTGCAGGGCTGGTAAGTGCCCCGGCATCGGCAGAACGCTTTTTCGGTGAAGAAATCGCAGCCAAGTCTAACACTGCAGATTTTGGCCTCGCGGTCGAAGCACAATTCCGCAGCCAGGACTCGGGAAATCGCTTGCTTGCCGAACTGGGCGGGATAACGAAGGAAGGTCCACTGATCAAACCCGGTAGTTGCGCGCCCGATGCAGCCGACCCGGAAGTGGCCGAGGTCTGCCAACTCCATCGAAATCTGAGAGTTATCTTTCGCGCTAAAGCCAATGGTACAAAGCAGAAAGCAGTCCTGAGAACACGGGAAGTCGCTTTCCTTACCGAACCGGAGGTTCCCGATTCAACGACTGTTGCCGCGATCCCGGGCTGTACGACAGTTGCAGGCGGCGATACGGTCTTCGATGAAACCTGTGCCGCATTCGAACCCGTGGCAGACTTCTGCCTGCACGTGGGTGCCGGCGGCGGTGCTGGCGTGCGATTAAGACCAGTCCCAGCGGCACTCAGTCAAGCCATCTTGAACAACCGCAAATCTGCCCGAGTGGTTTTGATAACCCGCGCCAAAGATGGCTCGAACACCCGGATCAAATCCGTTAACAAACTGACGCCCGACCACCCGCCACTGGACGCTGCCGAATTGCTGCCGACAATCGCCAACGCCCAGGCTGTTCGTGGCGACACCGGTGCAGCAGCATGCCAAGCATTACATGATCTGGTAGCCGACAATCCGATGACGCCCGCAGCAGAAGCCGCATTGCTCGCAGCAGAAGCCGCAGCAGACGCTTAGGCAGCATAAGCAGACTACAGGCAGGAACGGATAACCACTCATGCAAGCAGATCAGATCGACAACTCGACCGATTCACGCAGCAACGGTGGTAGGGCACCCGGGACACTCGTCCTGGGTGCCTTCTGTATGGCGATTCTCATTGCTTTCGTGTCCGGAGTCCTCGCCGGGCAACGAGCCAGCACTTCCGCTTCAATAGCGCACGTCGCCGACCTTGCCGTTGCGGATCGCGAAGTCACCTATGCCCCCCGCGACGACAACAATGCAGCACAAACCGGTTTTTCGCCGATAAACTGCGCGCAAACAGACATCCTCCACGCTCACCAAAGATCGACCCAGCAATCGCACCGGCCTGAGCAATCTGAGCAGGATACCGCTTTCTTTACGCAACCGACCGAGGCGGCGCTCGTCGATCTTTCGACTCGATTAGGCACTGTAGAGCTTGCTGCAGACGACGGCGATGAGACAGATCTCCCCTGGCTACTCGACATTGTCTACACAGACGGTAACCCACAGCTACGGGTAGCTGCGCTTGAAAGCCTGGTCGAACTATCCATCGCTACACCGAGGGACGCTCTGCTGACTGCAGCACGGGACCCCAGCAAACAGGTCCGTGAGGCGGCCATGCTACATCTGATCGATGAAGAGCCCGAATACGCCCTCTACCTATTACAGAACAAACTGGCCGACGTGCAGCCCAACGAACGCCTGCAGGTGCTGCGGCAAATGGCCATAGCCGGCGACGATCAGCCATTGCGGGCCTATCTCGAAGAGCAAGGTTCCATTGCACAGCACCACAGCAACCGACGTAAACGCGCGACCGCACTTCGCCAGTTAGGCCGCATCAACAGCCCGGAGGCTGAAGCTCTGGTGTCAGAAATTGCAAGTTCCGCCACGGATGCATACACACGCAGCCAAGCGAGGAAGGTACGGAACAATTATTTTTAACCGCATCCACGCGCCCTCAAAAAGCAGGCGCCCTCAAAAAATTCGTCTTACAGGTTAGAATGTCACAGGCCTTCGACAATCTTGCCGCCATACCCTTGACACAGCCTTGACACAGCCTTGACAC
>JAQWQN010000248.1 GCA_029244465.1 Pseudomonadales bacterium | reverse complement strand
TGGCTTGCTGCTCGCGATGCTGATCGCAACGATGATGGAACCCTCGCGCAAAGATGTGGTGGCAACGGCCACGGGCGAAACACACTTACCCATTCGCACGGTCGCGAATTTTCTTTGGTCTCGGAAGCGGACCTACCTCGCTCTCTTTATGGGCTCATCGATGCTCGCGATGGCCGGCTATGGCAGCGCCGCTTGGTACCCAGAGTATTTTATTCGAACCTACGGTGTTTCAAAAACCGAAGCGGGGTTTAGTTTTGGTCTCATCATTCTAATCGGCGGCTCTTTAGGCGTTATGTTGGGTCCCGCCATCTCTAATTGGCTGGCTCGCAAAGGTCATACAGACTCTTACGTCCGGGCCATCATGTACGCCTCGATAATCGCTGTTTTTCCAGCGGTTGCGGCCCCTCTCATGCCAACCATGCAACTCACCCTCATTCTATTATTCCCCGCCACCTTATTCGGCGGGGCATATCTCGGGGTCATGGCGGCTTCGTTCCAACCGATCACGCCGAATCAAATGCGCGGTCAGACAACAGCTATCTACATCTTCGTCACCAACATTTTCGGGATGGCGGTAGGCACCTCGATTCTCGCTGCGTTTACCGACTTTCTTTACCAAGACGACAGCAAACTGAATTACTCAATCGCGACAGCGAACGCGATCTTTTATCCGGCTGCGGTTGCTCTATTTGCATATTGCCTGAAGGGTTATCGTGCTAGCGCAGAAGAAATCGGCAAATGGCAGCTCTCAACATGACAACAACCAAGATAAGCAATATTGCCGATGCATACCGCAAAAATGGCGTCATTCATCTACCCGGCGTGCTGGGAAACGAGGTGCTAGAGCTGGCATACGCCGCCTACCAGTGGAGCTTAAACAACCCCGGGCCGGGTGCCGCAGCCCTGCCCAACGCTGAAGCAGGCACTTTCTATAACGACCTGGCAAACCCCAATTCGTTTGGACCCTACGATACCGTTATCAGACATCCAGACCTCATCAGTGTGGTGCAGCGTCTTTTTAATGGAGATAACGCCTGGTTTATGTACGAGCAAGTATTCAAAAAGAGTGGCGGCGAGACTCGTCGCACACCCTGGCATCAGGACACGCCCTATCTACCCGTCGAAGGTCAAGACCTAACAGTGATTTGGCTGAGCTTCGCGAGCGTTGCTGGCGACAGTGCGCTCGAGTTTGTTGCCGGGTCGCACCAAGACACTCTTTTCGACGGCTCGAGATTTGACCCAGCAGATGATACCGCCCCCCTATACAATCACCCTGACTACCCGCGCTTGCCCGATATCGAACGCAATCGTGCTGCGCACAATATAGTCTCTTGGGCCACCCAGCCCGGCGATGTCATTGCGTTCCACCCATCAACTCTACACGGCGGCGGTGCGACCGCCGCGGGCACACAAAGAGAGACTTTATCGTTGCGGTTTTTTGGTGACGACGCCAAGGTCGCCGGACGACCCGGCGCCAAAGTTGCAAATCCGCAGAGAAACACACACCCTCTGAATAAAATCAGGGCGAACCTTCCAGGCAGCTCATTCAGGCACCCAGATTTTCCAAAGATTCTCTAATCTCAACCTCAAGAAGACACATCGTGGAACGAAAAAATGGAAACAGTGATTAAAAAGAAAACCTTTTGCCGCGTATGCGAGCCCGCTTGTGGCCTTGTGGCAACGGTTGCGAACGATGAACTGCTCAAACTAGAAGCTGACAAAGATCACCCGATTTCAAAAGGCTTTGTGTGTAACAAAGGCATCTACGGCCTCGACATCCACAACGACCCGGATCGACTCCGCGTTCCCTTAAAAAAGACCGCCCCCGGCGTGTTCGAAGAAATCAGCTGGGAGGTCGCGCTAGAGGAAATTAGCGAACGCACATTAGCAATTCGTAACGCACACGGTGAAGGCTCGATTGCCGCCTACGCAGGCAATCCAGGGGCGTTCAATACACTGCTTGGCCCCAGTTTTGGTCGCCTCATGATGCAAATCGGCGTGCGTAAATTTTTTGGTTCTGGCACCCAGGATTGCGCGAACAAATTTGCCGGGGCGGAAGGTGTATTCGGCACAAGAACTTTGCATCCAGTCCCGGACATCGACCAATCAGACTTTATCCTCATCATTGGCGAAAATCCTGCGGTCAGCCATATGTCCTTTGTCTCTATTCCACACCCCATGCAACATCTAAAAGATGCTGAAGCGCGCGGCGCAAAAGTTGTCTACTTAAATCCACGCGAAATCGAGTCAGCCAAGACGGCCGGGCAGGTCACCAAAATAAAACCTGACACCGACGTGTATTTACTAGCCGCCATGTTGAACGTCATCGATACATCAGTTGGCTTCGATGAAGCGGTCTTGGCGCATGGCGCAAACGTCGCACAACTGCGCGAGTTTGTCGCCGCGTACCCGCCAGAAAAAGTCAGTTCAATTACGGGCATTACTGCTAACGAGATCCGCGCCTTAGCAATGAATTTCGCGCACGCGCCCAGTGCTTGCGTCCACATGTCCACCGGCGTCAACATGGGCCGCCAAGGCACCGTCGCCTATTGGCTCTTGCACATGCTTTCTTTCGTCACCGGTAATTTAGGCCGAGCCGGAGGGAACTTCTATTCAGCTGGTTTTTACGATCGAGCCCCTGCTGCTGGTGCTCGGCTAGCCGGTGAGTTTGTCACCTCACGCTACGGTACGTATCGCAAACCAGGTGGTGTCGGCATACAAATGCCTGGCAACCTGATGCCAGACTATCTGCGGGATCCAGAAGAACCTGTGCATGCATTATTTGTCAGTAGTGGCAACCCAATCCTGTCTGTTGGTGGCGAAGATCGCATGCGTGAAGCCATCAAACAGCTGGATCTCTTGGTCTGCGTAGACATCTATCGCAACGCGACCGGCGAATACGCCGACTATGTGTTGCCCGCCGCCGGGGCCTACGAACGTGAAGATGTGAACGTGACTGGAATGGGCCTGCAGTTTCAGCCCAGCGTGCAGTTCACTGGCGCCGTGGTAACACCGGCGTATGAACGCAAACCTGACTGGTGGATTTACGAAAAGTTGGCGCAGAAGATGGGCTTACAGTCAGCATTTGATCAAGCAGATGAGCCCGACATGTGGGGACGCGTTAACGCCATGCTCAAGTCACGAGGCCACAGCATCGAAGAGCTTCGAAACGTCGAGATCATCGCCCTGGAGCGATCTACCCCCGAAAACTTGTATGAACGCATCCAGCACGATCACGGCCAAATCGACTGCTATCCAGAATTATTCCAATCGGGTGTCGATCGAATGGCACTGCTCTTTAAGGAACTCGATGCTGAATCAAGCGAACAGCTAAAGCTAATTTCCAAGCGAGACAGCTACATGTTCAACTCATGGTATTCAAATGTTGCAAAATTGAAGCACGGCGATCGCACTGATAATTATCTGTTCATGCACCCAGAAGATGCAGAGATTCGACAAATCGCAGACGGTGGCCGCGTCGCGGTCACCAACCAATACGGCAACCTTGAAACCACGGTCAAACTAACAGACGACTTAATGCGCGGCGTGGTGGCGATGACGCATGGCTGGGGACAAGGCAGGACCTCTGGTATGAAGGTCGCTCAAGCTCACCCTGGCGCCAACTGCAACGCCCTACTACCAAGCGGACGAGACAGTTTCGAACCCTTATCAAACCAATCGCATATGACCGGCATCCCGGTTGACGTAACCGCAGCGGGCTAAACCGCTACGGTCAAGGCGTGCGCTCACGCTTATGTCAGTCGTAACGGTAACGCTCGCAACCGTTTGCCCGTCGCCGCAAAAACCGCGTTCGCGACCGCAGGCGCTATTGGCGGCAGGCCTGGCTCGCCAACCCCTGTCGGTGCTTCGCTGCTTGGCACAATCACGACCTCTATGGCGGGTGCTTCGTTCATACGCACGATGGGGTAATCGTGGAAGTTGCTTTCCTTAAACACGCCCCCCTCGAGATTCAGATCACCATGTAAAGCAGCGGTAAGACCGTACATGACCGCACCTTCCATCTGTGAAACAACAATGTCCGGATTGATAGCGAGACCACAATCAACAACACACAACACCTTGTGTACTCTGATCCGGTCATTGTCGATTGATATTTCGGCCACTTCTGCAACATACGAATTGAACGAACCGTGCGCTGCGAACCCTAAGTATCTGCCCGCCTCTGGGCGCATAGCACGCATCTTTTCGCCTGCAAGCTGAATGACATTATGCAAGCGAGGATTGTGCTCAGTATTCCTCAAACGAAAGTCAACCGCGTCAAGAGCAGACTGTTCGACCAACTCGTCGACCAACGATTCTTTTGCGAACGCTGTGAACGAGTGACCCACTGAGCGCCAGAACGTCAACGGGACGCCGTGATTCTTGGTGACATGCAAAACTTCTCGATTGGGTAAATCGTAGTCCTCATACAAGCCTTCAGTACTCGAGGGATCGACCACCCAGCCATCCATGACATCACTAGCAAGCCCAACAACCCAATCAACGACCCCATCGGAGACCGCTGCCGGCATGACGCCCGGCAGTGCCGCGCGCAGTGTACCCGGCGTGATATTGCCGCCTACTCGCTTGGCTGCCCAGGCAACGATCTTACCATTGTCATCGAGTCCCGCTTTGATATTCATCAGGGATGCCGGCCGATATACACCACTCTTGATGTCGTCTTCACGCGTCCAGAGCAAGTGAATCGGTTTTTTCGCCTCTAGCGCAACCTGAGTTGCTTCAATGACGTGCGTCAGTGTCGCACGGCGGCCGAAAGCACCACCCAGGTAGGTCTGATGCACCGTCACGTTTTCTTTATCCAGGCCCGCATAGCGAGCAACCAGACCTTGCGCGATGCCCGGCCCTTGCGTGCCCGACCAAAGCTCAGCTTTATCTCCTTCAATTTTGATCACGGCATTCATCGGTTCCATCGGCGCGTGCGCAAGATAAGGTGCCCAATAGCGTCCTTCGACAACGCCTTGAGCGCCCGCGAAACCACGCTCAAGCTCACCAGCCGACTCGGCGCTTTCGCCCTCGGGGCTGTCCATGAGTTGTTCGTAGTCAGCTCTCACTTTGGCGGAATCTACCGACGACAGCGGCGGAAAATCCCACGCCACAACCACCGCTGCTAAGGCTTGCTTAGCTTGCCAAAACTTTGCTGCAACGACCGCCACACCGGATGCAATCTCAACAACATCGGTCACGCCGCTCATAGCTAAAGCGGCGCTACCATCAAACGATGCCACCGTGCCACCGGCTACCGGACTTCGTTTTACAAGCGCGTGGTGCATGCCAGGAATATCGACATCGATACCATATATCGCGGTGCCCGTTGATTTCGCAATCCCGTCTAGTCGCGGAAATTCCTTGCCAATGTATTTGAAGTCACTGTCAGCCTTGAGAGGCGTTGCCACCGGCACTTCAAGGTCCGCAGCAGTGGCGATGAATTGGCCGTATGGCATGCGCTCGCCATTCGCGACAACGGCGCCGTTTGCAGTTGTCAGTGAAGCCAGGTCGATGCCCAAATCTGAGGCTGCCGCGCTCAGTAGCAATGCGCGTGTATCTGCCCCAACTTGGCGCAGTTGCAGGTAGTGCGCTTTGATCGAGGTGCTGCCACCGGTACCTTGCATGCCGCCAAAGTCTGGATTGCCATAATCGGCATGCGCTCCGGCCAGTTCGATCAGAAGATGAGCGGGATCAATATCCAGTTCTTCCGCGACACAGGTTGCCAGCCCAGTTGTCACGCCTTGTCCCATTTCATCTCGCGGACAGTAGAATCTAATGACGTTGTCCGGAGTTAATTGTAGGAACGCATTCGGTGCATAGGCATCCGCCAACGGCTGCAGCGGGATTTCGCTGGCACTACAACCGCTGAGAGAAAACCCAACCACGAGTCCACCGCCAGCAATCCCAGCGGTACGAAGAAAATGACGTCGAGAATAATTGAGAGCGCTCATGCAGACACCTCCGTGCCGAGTTCTGCCGCTTTAGCCCCGGCCTCAGCGACCGACAGAATCGCCTTCTTGATTCGCGGATAACAGCCACAGCGACAAATATTACCCGCCATGGCACTTTCCAACTCCGCCTCAGACGGGGTTGGATTGTCAGCTAAGAAAGCGGCGGCGCTCATAATCTGCCCAGACTGACAGTAACCACATTGCGGCACGCTTTGTTCAGCCCAGGCCGCTTGCAGTGGGTGCAGGTTCTCGGGCGTGCCTAGACCTTCGATCGTGATCACGGCTTTGCCAGCGACCGCACCTATCGGTAGAACGCACGTGCGAACGGCTTGCCCATCTACGTGCATCGTGCAAGCACCGCAAAGACCGGCTCCGCAGCCGTACTTTGAACCTTTCAGCTTAAAAGTGTCTCGCACGGCCCAGAGTAACGGCGTATCTGGCGCATCATCGGTGCGGACACTTTTACTGTTTAGAGTAAATTCAATCATTTCGGGACCTTAAAATTTAGGATCTGATAAAAGCGCGTATCTTACTGAATTATTTAGCGGCTACGTAATAAAAAGATCCATCGTCAAAGCAGAGCTACTGCCTCCACTCTGGGCCTAAAATGATTCACCCCTCGTACCGTCAGGAAACAGAACGATCTCGCCCCCAGGTTGCCATTTGCCGTACTTGCCCATCACCGAGCGGAAAAGTTCGCTGCGCAAGAACCCATTCAACCACGCAGTCAAATACGTGTGCGTGCTTTGCTCGAACCAAGGTTTATCCACATGCGCGAATTGGCGGATGAACGGCATAACGGCAACATCAACAATGCTCAGCCGCGCCCCCATCAGCCAGGGTTGTTTTGCGAGCCGTAGATTCAGCGCAGTAAGGTACGGCTCAGCCGCTTGCCGATAATCTAATTTGGTCTGTTCTGGATAACGTTCATGGTATTTATAGCGATCCAAAATCGGTTTGAATTCTTCATCTGATTGCCGAATCAAATCGTCCGCTTCTGCGCGGTTAACATTTAACCAGCCGTCGGGATCATTGCGGTTGAGCGCCCACAGCATGACATCTAGTGATTCATCGACCACCCGGTTGGGCAATACTAGAACCGGCACAGTACCTTTCGCAGAATAGTTGAGCATACTGGTTGGCTTGTCTCTCAGCACGACTTCGCGCAGTTCACATGCTGAACCGGTATAGCTAATCGCCATGCGTGCTCGCATTGCATAAGGACATCGACGAAAGGAGTAAAGAATCGGCAGGGTCATGAGCGCTTACTTCTCTGCAGGCACCAGACCGCAATTAATCTTGTCGGCCATGATGCTGCGGTATAGCGGCTGCGGTATCGATTGCCTTGCATGCCCATCCCTCGGGTCATGGTCGTCCTGCCCAAACCTCTAGCAGAGGGGCTAAAACCCGTGCCGCGCTGACCACTAAAAAGCTGATCAAGCTGACCCAGTCATCACATCAATGGCCGGCACTGCGAAGGCTTCGCGACCAGCAAGTTTCGCCCTAATCTCTCCACTAGCACCATAATAGAGAAGATCGACCACTTCCTCCGCTAACTCATCAGGAGACATCATTAACTCCGGGCTTCGGAAGGCGCCAGGTACGATTGCCGTATCGACAACACCTGGGCAAATGGCATTGATTCGCACGCTACCGCCGACATTGGCTGCAGCGATGCTACGAACAAAACCGACGAGCGCATGTTTGGTCGCGGCATAGAGCGGATCAACCGGCAACTGGCCAAACGCCGCAATTGAGGCCGTGGTTGTAATAGCGCCGCCATTGACTTTCATCGTGGGCAAAAGCGCTTTCATACCGTGAAACACCCCCGCAAAGTTCACGCCCAAAATCAACCCGAACTGTTCAAGAGATACATCTTCAATAGCGAGAAAAGGATCATCCGTTGGCACGGTCATAATACCGGCGTTGAGATGTGCGTAGGTCGGAGTGCCAAAGTCAGACTCGACCCGATCGACAGCAGCAGTCACTGACTCAAAACTGGTGACATCACAGTCATAGAAAGCTCCACCAATCTCGTCAGCCAGAGCCTCTCCGCTTGCCCGATTGACGTCACAAACGGCTACACGCACACCTTTAGCAGCCAACTGACGCGCACTAGCAGCCCCTATACCCGCTGCTGCTCCGGTTACAAAACCAACTAATTCTCGCACGCACACCTCCGTACCTTCGACCTAACCTTGGCGTCTTTGTAAAGCTTCCAATTATCCCGCGCAAGAAATTTGCACGCACACATGTCGTTCTGTAGGTTACGCGTTCATAGTGAAGATTGTTCCGAATACTGTAAAGGTGATGCTTGAATTTTAGGCATTATCAATATAATCCGAAATCAATATCATCTAACTAGGATCAAGCAGAGAAACTAATGGCAGATTTAGAGGCCTTCAGAACCGATACAAGATCGTGGTTGCAAGACAATTGTCCTCCCGGTGCGCGCGGGCCTGGCTACGTACCGCTGGGCAGCCGCACGATCGAACTTGAGCCGGATACGCGTCTCTGGCAAGAACGCATGGCCGAAAAGGGTTGGACGGTCCCCACTTGGCCAAAGGCATATGGCGGGGCCGAACTGGAACGCGAGGAATACAACGTCCTTGTCCAAGAACTGCAGAGGGTTGGGGCGCGCAC
>JAQWQN010000244.1 GCA_029244465.1 Pseudomonadales bacterium | reverse complement strand
GATCGCATGGTATCGAGAAGCAGGCGAGCAGTGACGTAGCTGTAGTTGGGGTCTTTTTCGACCATTGTGCGAGCGGTCATTACCAGCGAGGAATTTACTTCTTTGGCGTCTACGCCATCGTATAAATTCTTTAAGGCTTCTTCGAGAATAACTTCGGCATTAACATCGACTAACCCTTGGCAGGCTTCGCTAACCAGAGTTTGTAGGCGTTGGTAGTCGAGCGGCTGCCGATTGCCGTCTGGGTAAGTGACATTGATACTGGGAGCATCCGTAGGCTGAGAGGCTTGTTGTTCTGCTCGTAGTCGGGCATGTTCTTCACGGTAAAGCACATAGGAGCGAGCGACTTTTTGTTCGCCACTGCGCATCAATGCCAGCTCGACCTGGTCTTGAATGTCTTCGATATGAATCGTGCCACCTGAAGGCATGCGTCGGTCGAAAATGGCTTGAATTTGCTGAGTCATTTGCTCCACGGATTGATGGATTCGACTCGATGCCGCCGCGTTGCCACCTTCTACAGCTAAAAAAGCCTTGGTGATTGCGACACTGATTTTACTATTGTCGTAGCTTACTACGGTGCCGTTGCGCTTGATGACTTTGATCTGTCCAGGTGCTGTTGCGGTAATCGACGGTGATAGAGGTGGCGCTGTAGCGTCGGCCTCTATCGGGTTGATTAGTGCGTTTTTTGATTCTACCTGCCTGTCTGTTTGCATGAGATTGTTTTTTTGCTCCTCAAAAAAGTCTCTTATTTTTCTTAGTGCCGCTTTTGACAACTTGTTGTACGACGTGAATTGTTTGATTAGCACTTATTCAATGTGGATAGCGGCAGAACGGCGTTAACCGTCTCTATCTACGTTGGGCTTTGATGCAAATGTGTTCGGTGTTGCTACTCCGAACTGTGTTTACCCCTACTTCCCTCTAGGTCGATGCTAGATTGTCGACTCTATTCCTTACCTAATCGTGCTCCTGATCGCGCTCCTAATAGACCGCAGTTTCGAGAAACGCTTTAAAGGGCTACTTGGCGGTTTTAGTGACCGTTTTTTACCAAAATATCTTGACCCGATCTATATTTTAGAACCCTATATATAGGGCTTTTCAAGTCGAAGTACACAAGATAATGGGTGTATTTTTGTTTTGCAAGGAAAACCCTGTGGATAACCTGTGCGTTATTTGGGGTTAGCTTGTGTTGAGTAAAAAGCGCCCAACCCAGTCTCTGAACGGCACTATTTTGGTGCGCACAGGCGTGTTTGTGGCGGTTGGTTGCAACAAGAAGCTGGGCGATTATGGTCGCCAATCTAATCATAGGCAATGAGTCTCGGAACAGTTAGTTTATAAGACTAGACACAATCAACCGAGCGGTAGAAAAAGAGATGACGGAGTACATCTTAGCGTTAGATCAAGGTACCTCCAGCAGTCGTGCCATTGTCTACACAACCCAAGGCGAGGTCGTCGCCCGTGCTCAACAAGACTTCGAGATGTGCTTCCCAAGTGATGGCTGGGTTGAGCAAAACCCTGAAGTGCTGTGGGAGACAACTCTTCAATCGGCTCGTCGTGCACTTGTGGCAGGAGATATCTCTGCCCAAAAAGTGAAAGCGCTGGGTATTACGAATCAGCGAGAGACCACACTGGTTTGGGATCGAATGACAGGTGAGTGCCTCTATAATGCCATAGTCTGGCAGGACAGAAGGACCGCGCAGCGGTGCCAGGAGATGGCCGCGAATCACAGTCAATTAGGCGGTTTGTCGCAGACAATCGCGGAGTTGATTGCCGCACAAACCGGACTACTGATAGATCCCTACTTTTCTAGTACTAAGCTTGCCTGGATTTTAGAGAACGTGGCAGGAGCGGCTGACCGAGCACGGGCAGGGGAGCTCTGTTTTGGCACCGTGGATACTTTTCTCATTTGGCGATTGACGGGCGGCGCTAAGCATGTGACTGATGCGACAAATGCGAGCCGCACGCAATTGTTTGATATACATCAACAACGTTGGTGCCCCGAGCTGCTTAACTACTACGACATTGATCCCTCACTCCTGCCGGAGGTTAATGACTGCGCCGGTGACTTTGGTGTGACCACTGAGAATTTGCTCGGTGCGGCTATTCCGATTACCGGTGTTGCTGGGGATCAGCAGGCGGCACTTGTGGGCCAAGCGTGTTTCGAACCCGGACAGGTAAAGAGCACCTACGGTACGGGTTGCTTTGTGATTTCTAATACGGGGTCAGAGCCTGTGCGCTCTACGCAGCAGCTCCTTAGCACAGTTGCCTATCGCTTAGGTGGAGAGGTTACGTACGGGTTGGAGGGGAGTATTTTTGTTGCAGGTGCTGCCATCAAATGGCTGCGTGATCAGCTGGGGTTGATTCGCGATACGCAGGATACGAGTGATGCTTTCCAAGCTACGGGAGGTGATACCGGAGGCGTGTTCGTCGTGCCGGCGTTCACTGGCTTGGGCGCCCCTCATTGGCAACCGGATGCTCGTGGACTGATCACTGGCTTGACGCTCGATACGTCTCGCGAACAAATTGTCACTGCCTTCTTACAGGCCGTGGCATTTCAAACGGAAGAGTTATTGCAGGCCATGAGCAAAGATGGCGCTACGATATCGCGGCTGCGGGTCGATGGTGGCATGGTGGTTAACGACGAACTGTGCCAATTCCTCGCCGACCTGCTGGACGTTGTGGTAGAGAGACCTAAGGATGTTGAAACAACCGCCAGAGGCGCCGCCATCTTAGCAGCGTTGGGCGCCGGTATATTTCCGGACATTAATCAAGCAGCGGTAATGTGGGCCTGCGAAAAGGAGTTTGTGCCAACAATGGCTGACGCTGATCGAGCCCGGTTGGTGCGAGGCTATAGTCAGGCGGTAGCATCGGCAGTGCCCGGATAGCGTCGTATACGCTGTATCGGTTTACAGAATGTTTACAGAATTGTGCTATAGGGGGGTGCGTGATCAGCATAAGCTGTGCATGTGGATATTTTAAGTCAACTTTATGAGCGCTTTGTTCGCCGCTCTGCATTAGCGGGTGGCTTGCTCGCCTATGTGATGTTCACCTGGTCGCTGCAACAAAGCGGTCACCTCCGAGCCACTGAAGACGTTTACCTGCAAATCGTTGTCATATGGCTAATTGGATTTTTTGCCCTAGCGATTATTCCCCGTAGTCGTTTGGGATTGGACAAGAAGGTCACTGTTCTAATCACGACTATGTGGTGCAATATTGGGGTCGTGTTGATGGCTGTGTTAGTACCAGACGGCGTGCGCATTTTCATGCTCGTTGCGACGCTTTTCGGACTCATGTACGCCTCGCTGTATCTTGATCGTGGGCACGTAGCGGTGATGGGTTTTCTAACGTATCTCTTCTATGCCTTGTCTAGCGCCAGTCTTGCCAGTTACTCAGTAACGGATGCTCAGTTTGAATTGCTACTCGGGCTCGGCTACGGATTCATTCTCGCGGGTGGCTCTATCCTGATTTTTGAAGCGCAGGTGCTGCGTGACGGGCTTCGTCAACGAAATGAAGCGCTTCGAGAGACCATGGGTCGACTACAAGAAATGGTCCTACGCGATGAACTGACCGGGGTACACAATCGCCGCTACATCCTCGATGTCTTGAGGCGCCAAAGGTCACTGGCAGATCGAGAACAACAAGGGTTTACCATTTGCTACTGCGACCTTGACCATTTCAAACAGGTGAACGATCAATTTGGTCATGTTACCGGCGACAAAGCGTTGCGGCTATTTGCTCAACTAGCGGCAGGTGTCATTAGAAATATCGATTATGTGGCACGATTCGGCGGAGAAGAATTCGTCCTGGTGTTGGTCGGTGCGGACGAAACCGCTTCGGAACACGTCGCCAACCGACTGCGGGTGTGCACCAGCGAACTGGAGATTCCCGGTACGAGTGATGGCTTTGTCTTGACGGTCTCGATTGGCGTTACGAAGGCTCGCCCCGGTGAGCGGGTTGAAGACGCGTTAGCCCGAGCAGACCGTGCACTGTATGCCGCTAAAATTGGCGGCCGCAACCGAGTGGTTGTTGCCGACGCTTGAGTTCAATGGTGAGCTCGGTTACGCATCTTGTGTGCACTAGAACGGTCCAGGAGACGCACTGTGTTTCGTTGTTTCATGATATGGGTTAAGGTCATTGTTGATTCTCGTTGCGTAATCGGATGACACAAAACCGCAGAAAATTTGCTCGCCAACCAATCCAATTATCGGCTTTGGTGCACCCAGATCAAGGGCGGTCATGGCTGTGTTCGATACGTGATTTTTGCGAAATTGGCATGCTCCTCTCAGGCGCCGGCGGCACGCGGTCTTGGGATGCAACAGGCGCTGATGCAGGTCCTGGCGACGATGTGGCATTACACTTCTCAGTGGCATCGCCATCCGGGCAACAACATTTTAGAACTCGGGCTCGGATTGCTCGCGTGCTAGATGGCGGCAATGGCTTGGGCGTGGTGTTTACCGAAGGCATTGAGGCGCGCGCGTTTAAGGCGCTCCTTGATTATGCGGTGGCAGCCGGAACCGCGGTGCCCGACGGATTATCCGCAGCGGAAACAGAAGATCTCGTTGACGAGCAGCCTGAGACGGATGCCGTGGCCAAAATGTCTGGGCGGAAAACCAAGTCAGACCTTGATGTGGACCTTCGCGATGCGCGTATCACCCCGCAAGCTGCTGGTCGGCTGAAATCGAGATTATTGACGGTGGTCACTCGTTCGTCGTCGCGCCTGATAACCGCGGTCATGAAGATGGCCACGCAAGAGTTCTTGGTGAAAGCTCGAGACGCTGGGACAAACGCGGACCAAACGCGCTATCTCGAAACGCTCGACGTGCTAGAAAAGGCCGAAAAATCAATCGTCGTCGCATTTACGAACGCTTTAGCAAGCGGCGTCGAATCGGTGTCTGACCTTGATGCGGCGCTTGATCGGCGGCGCAAACGAGCGTCAGGCACTGCTGCCAAGTTAGAGCTGGTGGATACCCAGCAGTTTGAAGAATGGCTTCAGGTCAGCGAGGTAATTGCCAATGCGGAGAACCGGTTTGACGAAGTTTTGCTCGACATGCGCGCCCAGTTTGGCATGTTGGCTAAGCCATGGAGCCACAAGGATTTACTGCCGGTCGGGCCTGCTGCTTTTTGCTGGGTGTTTGATGACACATTGAATACCGGTCGGTTTGATTCGGGCATACGCAAAGAGTTATTTGACGTTTTTGAGCCGGAGTTGAATAAGGCGTTAGACGAGCTTTATACGGCGCTATCGAAGCTTTTCGAGGATAGTGGCCAGATGCCTGCACTGGGGGCATTGCGCGAAAAACTGCAGCCTAAATACACCGTGAAGAACCGTGCGGGTGTGACGGTTCGGCCGCAGGAATACCAGGCAATGGATCAAGCCATACGTGAGGCGGTGATGGCTGCCGATGGTGTGGTCTCCGGCCGAGTGGATCAGAATCCGTTTGCGAAAAGCGCTGGCTTTGGTGTGCCCGTAGAAAACACTGCACGTTCCATTCTGGATATTGGCAGGCGCACGCAGACCTTGTTGGGGCGGCCACGAGCTACTGAGCTCGCTGCGGCAGGTGCCAGACCTGAGCAAGTTTTCCAGATTGAGCAAATCACGGAAGCCCTCTCAGTGATTCAGGCGCAGATTGGTGATGCGCCGCTGGAAGGTAAGGGCTTGAGGTCGCAACTCGTCGAGGTCCTTCGGGATCGTTATGGCGAGGAAATGGGTCTGACAGAAGTAGACTCTGACACATTAACGGTCATGGAAAGCTTGATGCGGTCTCTGTCCGTTGACAAGCTTCTCACCGAAGGCATGCGCGATTCGCTTGCTCGTTTGGAAGTGACCTTGAATAAGCTGGCTACTCGCGAACCCACGTTCCTGGGGAGCGATCCCGACAACCCCCACAGCGCGGTCCAGATGTTGAACCAACTAGCGCGTTTGGGGAACACCAAAGATATACGCGAGGGAATCGACCGTGAAGTTGGCCATCGTGTCGATGAACTCCTGCAACGCGTGATCAAGGATTATGATGCCAACCCTGAGGTCTTCTCAGAAGTGGTCGATGAGCTTAACGCGCTTCTAGATCGCCAGACGAAGACCTATCGCGGCAATGTTGAAAGAACTGTCCGGGCTAGTGAAGGTCAGCAGAAGTTAGCGCGAGCACGACGAACGGTGCTGCGAGAAATAGAAATACGCCTCGGTGGCAAAGACGTTCCTGAGTTGCTGATTGAAATGCTCAATCCAGGGTGGCGTAACTTGTTAGTTCACACCCACCTACGCCAAGGTGCCGAGAGTACCCCGTGGCGTGATCAACTCGCGGTTGTCGATCAGGTTTTTGGTCAACTTACGGGTGGTGTTGATAAAAATTCGGAGGATTGGGTAGAGCCGGAATCGGTTCTTCGAAAGGTTGTTGATGGACTCAATAGTATTTCTTTCGATCCAGCCAAGCGCACGCCACTGATAATGCGCATGTCGAGTGCCTTAGTTGGCGACACGACGGGTAAAAAGTCGGAGGTGCGATGCATTACGGTAGAAACAGAGCAGTTGAAAGCGTTGCTTGGTTTATCAGGTCTGCTGCCAGAAGCGGATCCAAAAATTGAAACGAGTGATGGCGATGTGCAGGCAAGCTACGAGCGCGCGGTCAACCGCGCGCGGCGCATGCAAGTGGGCGAATGGCTCGCCGCATCTGACCGACAGGGTCGGCCTCTCATATTGTCAGTTGCCTTCGTGGCGGATGACTCGACGTCATTTATGCTCGTCAACCGTAAGGGGGCGAAGGCGCTTGAGCGGTCGCTGCAGGAAATGGCAGACGACCTTTATGCGGGTGACATAACTCTGCTAGAGGACTATGACCTACCGTTGATGGAACGTGCTTCACAACGGATGCTGGAAGACCTGCACCAGCAGCTGGCATTTCAAGCAATCCACGACGATTTAACCCAACTGATGAATAGGCGAGGATTCCAACGTCGTGGGGAAGAATGTTTACGGCGTGTGAAATCCAATGGTGGACAGCATGCGCTGCTGTACATGGATTTGGATCAATTTAAGATCGTCAACAATACCAGTGGTCATAGAGCTGGCGACGAACTCATTCGAACGGTTGGTGAGGCGATAGCTGATTTGTTCAAGAATGATGGATTCTGTATCGCACGTTTGGGCGGTGATGAGTTTGGTATCTTGTTAGAGGATGTAGAGTCAGTTGCTGCTCGCGAGATTGCTGCGCAACTATTACAACGAGTACGCGAAATCAAATTCGAATGGGAAGGGCGACACTACACCATAACGACAAGCATGGGTTTAGTGTTCATCGATCCTAGCACTGTCAGTGTGGATGAACTCATGCAGCATGCTGACGCGGCGTGTTTTTCCGCAAAAGATGCAGGACGAAATCGGGTTCACGAGTACGAGCTTGGTGATCAAGCCATTGCCAAGCGTCACGGAGCGATGGAATGGGTGACCCGCTTAGATCGGGCATTGGAGGAAGACCGTCTGATTTTAAATTGCCAGAAGATTGAGCCTATTTCTGAGCACGAAAAGCTGGAGCCGCATTACGAAGTTTTGCTCACAATGTTGGATGAGCTGGGTGATGTTGTCGCTCCGACAGAGCTGATCCACGCAGCAGAAACGTACAACAGGATGACCACGATTGATCGTTGGGTGATCGCCCATGTACTCGATTGGATGGCTGCTCATCGGGATCGACTTGACGACTTTGGTGGGTTTTCGATCAACGTCTCCGGTCATTCCGTCAATGACACGACGTTTCCCGATTTCGTTCTTGAACAGTTTGGTCGTAGCCAGGCGCCGACGGCGAAGGTTTGTTTTGAAATTACTGAAACAGCCGCGATCGCCAATCTTGATAACGCGATCGACTTTATGAACCGAATGCGCATTCTTGGTTGTAGCTTTTCGTTGGACGATTTCGGTACGGGACTATCGTCGTACTCCTATCTGCGCAACCTGCCGGTGGATTTCGTTAAGATCGATGGCGTTTTTGTTCGCAATATTGCAGATAACCCGGCTGATTATGCGGTCGTTCGATCTATCAACGAGATTGGTCACTATATGGGTAAGAAGACGATTGCGGAGTATGTCGAAGATCAGAAGATCCTCGACAGTCTTAAAGAAATCGGTGTGGATTTCGCGCAGGGGTATCAGGTGAGCAAACCTTGTTTGCTCGATGACTTAATTCGCTAACCGACTTTGCCCAACAACAAGAACTCTATCAGTGCCTTCTGACTATGAAGGCGGTTGCCTGCTTCGTGGAAAGCGACTGATCGAGGATCGTCCAGTAGCGTTGCACTGATTTCCTCGCCGCGATGCGCAGGCAGGCAGTGCATAAACACCACGTCCTTGGTGGCGAGATCCAGCAAAGATTCATTGACTTGATATGGCGCGAAGGTGGCCCTGCGATCTGATTCCTGTCCCTCATGGCCCATGGAGGACCAGACATCTGTGACGACTAAGTCTGCACCATCAACCGCGTCTTGAGGGGTGTCGACGAGTTCCACGTTGTTAGTACTCGCGAGTAGGTCTCGATTAGGCTCGTAGTTCCTGGGGCAGGCGATTTTTAAATTGAAGCCCCATTGTTTGGCTGCATTGATGTAGGAATGACACATGTTGTAGCCATCGCCAACGAAGGCAACGGTTCGCCCATGGATGGGCCCGCGCAATTCCTCGAACGCTTGCACATCGGCTAGTAGCTGGCATGGATGTAAGAATGAACTCATTGCATTGATGACTGGTATCGTTGCATTAGCCGCCAACGTCTCGATTTCAGTTTGGCTCAAAGTTCGCACCATGACGATATCGACCATCTCTGAAAGCACGCGCGCCATGTCTTCAATGGGCTCGCCTCGGTTTAGTTGACTGCCTGTCGCGCCGATGTTGATGCAGTGCCCGCCGAGTTGGGCGAGCCCAGCTTCAAATGCCACTCGAGTGCGAGTGCTGTGCATTTGTAAAATAAGTGCGCCGACTTTGCCAACCAGCGGTTGATAGACCTCGCCACGAGCGTGCATTTCGCGGAACTGGCGGGCTCGGCGAACCAAATAATCCAGTTCTTCCGAAGAAAAATCGAGTAGCGACAGGAAATCCCGTTTAGCCATAGTAGAGATCCAATGAAATCAGTCGCGTATGAGATCGACGACGGTGTCGACGAGTATGTCAGCTTCTGTATCAGTCAGAGTAAGAGGCGGCAGCATGCGAACGATATTGCCTTGAGTGACGTTAATGAGTACGCCTTGTGCCATGGCATCGACCACGAGATTAGGTGCGTCTTCATTGAGTTCGACGGCGAGCATGAGCCCCAACCCTCGAATCTGCTTTATACGATTTGAGCCTGCAAGCTCTGTTTGGAGCTTGGTGAGCATGCGATCACCAAGCTCAGCGGCTCGGTCGATGAGATCGTCGCGTTCGATGACATCAAGCACGGCATTACCTGCCGCACAAGCCAGCGGGTTACCACCGAAAGTCGATCCGTGGTTGCCGGGCACGAAAAGCTCAGCGGCTTCGTCGCGTGCCATACAGACGCCGATGGGCATTCCGTTGCCTAAGCCTTTTGCTGTGGTTACGACGTCTGGGAGGACGTTGGTGTGTTGATAGGCAAAATATTTGCCGGTGCGACCATTTCCGGTTTGAATTTCATCCAGCATCATGAGCCAGTCATGCGCGTCGCAAATTCTTCTTAACGCTTCTAGGTAGCCGTCGCTAGCTATGTAGATGCCCCCTTCGCCAAGTATGGGCTCGACTAGCAGGGCGACAACTTCCGGATTGTTATCGGCGATTTGCTGAACGGCTGCTACATCATCAAACGGCGCTCGCGCAAAGCCTGACAGAAGTGGTTCGAACCCGGCGTGAACCTTACGGTTGCCCGTGGCAGTGAGCGTGGCCATGGTACGACCGTGAAAACTGCCATCCATGACGAGCACGGATGGGTTTTTTAGGCCTGCTTTATTACCCTTGAGGCGCGCGAGTTTGATCGCCGCCTCATTGGCTTCGGCACCAGAGTTCGCGAAAAAGACCTTTTCCATCCCCGAGATGCCACAAAGCCGATCAGCGAGACGGCTTTGTGTGGGGATTTCGTAAAGATTTGAGGTGTGCGTGAGAGTCTGTGCTTGTTCGGAGATTGCGGCAGCCACGGTTGGATCGGCGTGACCAAGGCCAACAACAGCCAGTCCCGTCAGACCATCTAGGTACTGTTTGCCGTTGGTATCTGTGAGGTACGCTCCCTGGCCGCTGGCGAAAGCCACGGGGAGTCGTGCATATGTATTCATCACGTGAGACACAGTTTCTTGTCCGATATGCGTGTTAAGCCGCGTTTTCCTCAGTCCTAAAATACAACAGGCAGCAAAAGCGCTGCCTGCAATCGATCGGGAACGATACTAAACCTACTATGGAGGATCAACCGGCGATTGTTTGTCGCGCGCGGAAGCTTTATAAACACAGCAAGCATAAGAGACCCATTTTAATTATGGTTTAACGATAAGTTATAGAGGACGCACATTGTTTTGACCCATTAGCGACGTGCGTTGACGCCGCTGGCTCCTGGGCACAAAGCCAGCGGCAAGGCAGCTCAACTAAAACGGTGTAACCTAAAGAGGATGGATGCAGTTTAGAAGGATGGAAGGAAGAGCGATGGAAAGACAGGCGAGACAAAGACCAACGATGCAAAGACCAACGATGCAAAGAAGGACGCGCCGGCGAGAACGAGGGGCAGGCGGTTTTGTACGTGCGTCGGTTCTGGCTGGAAAGAGTATCCTTGCGGGTTGTGTGCTGCGTAAGACAGTGAAATAGTGAAGCTGAAAGAGCGCTTTCGGGGCTATTTGCCCGTTGTAATCGATTTCGAAACAGGTGGTTTTGATGCAGAACAAAACCCGCTCTTAGAGGTAGCTTGTACCTTTCTTTCCTGGCAGGACACGCAACTGTCAGTTGGAGAGACGCATAGCTGGGATGTTGAACCGCACCCTGGTTTGACGATTGATCCAGGTAGCCTCAAAGTGACGGGTATTGATTTGGCCGCTAGGCCGGATTCAGTAGCGAATGAAAAAGTAGTGATGTCTGAATTCTTCACGCTGGTTCGTGCGCAGATGAAGGCGGTAGGCTGCCATCGCGCAGTGATGGTCGCTCACAATGCAGCGTTCGATGCTGGATTTTTGGCGGTGGTGACCAAGAGACAAACGATCAAGCGGAACCCGTTTCACCCCTTCACAACGATCGACACCGCAGCGCTTGGTGCCGTTGCCTATGGGCACACCGTGTTAAGTGAAATTTGTCAGCGTGCTGGAATCGATTTCGATCGGGAACGCGCGCACAGCGCAAAATACGATGCAGAGAGAACGGCTCAGGTGTTTTGCGCGATCGTGAACGGCTGGCCCCTCAACACACAGTCGTGGGCCATGGGGGTTTCGTCTTAAGCCCTGCTTTACTCAGGCCTCCGCGTACTTGCTGGAGGTATCTTCCAGCAGGGTTTGGAGTTCTCCAGCCTCGAACATTTCAGTAATGATGTCGCAACCTCCAACCAGCTCGCCATCCACCCACAATTGCGGGAAAGTTGGCCAGTCGGCGAAAGAAGGCAGTGTGGTTCGGATATCTGGATTAGAAAGTATGTCGACGTAAGCGAATCGCTGGCCGCAAGCAACCATACACTGCACGGTTTGTGCACTGAATCCGCACTGAGGTGCTTGCGGTGAACCTTTCATATAAAGGATGATTGGGTTTTCAGAGATTTGCTCTTTGATGGTGCTCAATATTTCTTCGGACATAGCAACTAGCCCCAGGTGACAAGGATTAATAGCGTCATTGTAGCGACTTATCAGCCAAAATGCTTAGACTGATGTGCTCTGAACTTACGCTCCCTGCAACGGTATACTTCTGCAATGACATTCGACTTCGACGTTGGCTTGAATCGGCGAGCCTCTAGTAGCACTAAATGGGAGAAATTTTCTTCAGACGTGCTGCCGATGTGGGTGGCCGATATGGACTTTGCGGCGCCCGATTTTGTGATAGCGGCTATCCGACAGCGCCTAGATCACCCGATATTGGGCTATACCGATCAACCCGAGTCATTGAACGTTGCTTTTCAAAACTGGCTACAGCGTCACTACGGCTGGAAAGTTGAGGCAGATTGGCTCGTCTGGCTGCCGGGTGTTGTGCCGGGTCTCAATCTCGCTTGCCGGGCGCACTTTGGCCGCGGACAGCGATTGAAAGTCATGATTCCGACGCCGGTTTATCATCCGTTCTTGGATGTCGCACAAAACTCCGGAATGGTTGAACAGCGCGTTCCTATGGCAGTGTCGAATGGGCGGTGGGAAATGGATTTCGATCGGATGCAGGCCGTGCTTGATGATCAGACAGGCGCGCTTCTGATCTGTAATCCGCAAAACCCGACAGGTCGCTGTTACTCGACTGGTGAGTTGCAAAAGCTTGCCGATTTCGTGGTACGCAATGACCTGTTGCTTGTGAGTGATGAGATTCATTGCAACATTATTTTGGAGCCAGGGTGCCGGCACCAACCGGTTGCACAAATTGATCCGGAAATCGCTAGGCATACGATTTCGCTTTTTGCAGCGACCAAAATTTACAATATCCCCGGTGTTAGCTGCGCGGTTGCCGTTATTCCGGACCCGAACCTTCGTGAACAATTCAAGGAAGCGCGAGCAGGTTTGGTTTCTGGAATAGGACCACTAGGGTTTGTCGCTTCAGAAGCGGCGTTTAATGATACCGGCCAGTGGATACCGGAACTCGTTGCCTATCTCAGAGGCAACTACACTGTCCTTCGTGAATCCTTGGGTGAACGGCTAGCGAAGCTTGATGCCACTTATCTTGCTTGGATCGATGTGTCAGATTTACGGATTGTGGACTCAGAGGCGCATTTTGCGGCGCATGGATTGGGCATTTCTCCTGGCGCTCAGTTCGATGGGCCTGGGTATGTTAGGTTAAATTTTGGGTGTCCGCGATCTATGCTTAAGGAAGGGATCGCGCGTTTGGAGAGGGGCATCGCGGCGTCTCGCGTCTAAGTAAGCTTGATCCTTATCCATACGAGTTGATGAGCGGAACCCGGTTTTGCCTCGGCTTAGGGTTCGGGCGACTGTAAAGTTTGCTAGCCGACTTCTCCTTTTTCTGCTATCCATGCCGATCTGAAGGCACGATACGAGTTGGAGCCGGGATTGCCATGGCTGTTGGTCATTGCGAGTGTGCGATTACCATCATGAATCGCAACGTCCACTGATTCAGGAAAACCACTCATTCGAGACTCCGTTGACTGCCCAATAATCCTGTTATAGTCATAATCCAGACGAGAACGGAAGAGAACAGAAGAGGCGCTGCGAGGGTCAACTTTGGCGAATATGCCGATGCCTATCGGGTTCATGTTGGGCGCCATTTCTGAGTTCAGCGCAACCGCACCTGCCGGCGCAATTAAACATCTAAGAGTGGTGTTGATCCACTGAATTCAAAATCATCGCAGCGACCCTTAGTAAGCGCCCGAGAAGGAGAAAGTTATGGCAGATGCTCTTGATCAACCGGTGAAGGCGAAAAACCGCCAGGCCTTTGCCAGCGATCCAGACGTAGCCGCTCTGATGAGAGACACGCTCAACCCTTACGTCGCCGTCGGTTCATCCGTGATTGCGGTTCTGGGCATCCTCGCGCATTGGCCAGGTGATTACCCAGCCGTGACGGTAGCGACGTTTTTAACGCTGACCGCTGTCAGTATCGTACTGGGTTTATTTTGGAAGACAGCAAAAGGCACACCAGACCGCCTTATACTCGCGTCAGCAGCCACCTTCCTGCCATTGACTGGTGTCTTGGTGGTGGTGTCCGGCGGGCTCGATTCACCCATGTGGCTGCTGTTTATGGTGGGTTCTCTCACCACGGCATTCTCCCAAGCGAAAATGGTGCCATTGAGTCTGGTGCTGACGTGCGCGGTGGCGTTAATTGCGATGTGGGCGCCGAACCTGCTCGAGCAGGGATTCGTTCTGTCTGACCTATATACGGTAGCGGTACGTCTGATAGCGCTCGTTCTAGTCTGGAAGATGATACACACCGCCACCACTGAAATTTCAAGAGTCGTCCTAGAGATTTCTATGCTAGAAAAGGAGCGCAGTAAGGCCATTGCCGAGAATCTCGAAGTACGCGAGCAGCTGCGCCAAGCCCAAAAAATGGATGCACTAGGCCGATTTGCTGGTGGTATAGCCCATGACTTCAATAATCTGCTGACGATTATTTTTGGCGTCAGCACCTTGCTTCGCGAAGAGCACAAGGGGCAGCAAGAGCTTTGCGACGGGCTTGATGAAATATCAAAAGCGAGTGAACGGGCAGCGGAACTCACTCAGCAGCTTCTGCAATTTAGTCGAAACGAAACAGTCGATGCGGGTGTGTTGAACCTGAACGAAGTGCTTCAAGGTACCGAACGTATGCTGTCCCGACTCATCGATGAAAACATCGACTTTAGGATCGTTCCCTTTGAGACGCCGGTATTTATTCATGCGAACCGGGGCGAACTAGAGCAGGTGGTCGTTAACCTGGTGATTAATGCGCGCGATGCGATGCCCACCGGCGGTAAACTGACGATCACTTGTGATCGCCAGTTTCTGCCCGTGACAGACCCGATTCTTGGTTCCGGGATGAGGCCGGGCACGCATGTTATTCTGCGCCTCTCCGACACGGGCATCGGGATGACAAAGCCTGTTGCGGCAAAAGCATTTGAACCCTTCTTTACAACTAAAGCGTTGGGCACGGGGTCGGGACTGGGCCTCGCGACCGTTTACGGGATTATCTCGAAATACAACGGCAACATCCTGATCGACACACAACCCGGCCGGGGTACAACGTTTACAATCGCTTTTCGAGAAGCCCAACATCAGCCCATAAGGGCGACTGATGAGGTGCGGCGCGAAGCCACAACCAGGTTGGCAGTCGGTGATGTGCAGATCGCCATTGTCGAAGACGCTCCAAGAGTCCGTGACGTCATTGTCCGCTCCTTAGAGGGTGCTAATTACCAGGTATCTAGCTATGAAAACCCCGATTTTCTGCTCGCCGACGCAAAGCGAATGCGCACACCATTCCATTTATTGATTACTGACATCATCATGCCAGGCATGAGTGGCGTTGAGCTTGTCCGGACCCTGAGGGATCAAAACATCTTCACGCCGACACTCTTTATTTCCGGATATACCGGGGATGCCTCCCTCGCGTCTGTTAAAACGCCAAACGACGCGCTCCTTATGAAACCATTCAACCGAACAGAACTGTTACAGGCGGTGAGCGAATTGTTGTCAACTTGGAATATGAACCTGGAGGACTAAACTGGTTGTCAGAGCTGCTTTGGCAGAACATGCACATTTGGCGGATGCGGCCACGGGCTCGGTATGCGGGGGGCAACAATGCGCAGGCCCATCAACTCGACTAAAGACGACTTAGTTTAGTTGGCTTTCAATGTTGTCGGTTGGAGTCGACGGGATGTCGACAGCGCATCAGTCCTGGGTTTTCGCTACGGACTGAGTTCAGCCGCTGGTTGGGTTAGGGGTTCCGGCTCTCGGCTGCAACCGAGTTGAATTGATACTGATAGAACAGACAGAACATTCAGGTTAAAACGCCTATCGGTGCATGATGTTCCGTGGCCCTTCAAGGAATTCAACCGTTGGCCTACCGGCGGTGGGCCGGAGATTTTGATTTCCACAGCGATTGCTTATGAACTGCGTTGCAAAAGTTCCTCGACCGCCGCTGTCAGCCGATTGAGGTTAAAAGGCTTATTGATCACCATTGCTTGGTCGCTTATTTCCACCGCTATTTCATGTGCCGGTTGTCCCGAGAGATAGATCACTTTAAAGTCATGACCGGTCAGTTGGAGGCGACGTATCATCATCTCGCCGCCTAACCTTGGCATGTTGAGGTCGGTGAGCACGAGCTTGATTTCTTTTGAGTTCTGGACGGCGAGTTCGTATCCGTGCTCGCCATCTTTGGCTTCGATAATCCTATAACCTGCTTTGAGAAGAGACCGGACGACAAGTTTTCGGACTGACGCGTCATCTTCAACAACCAGAATTGTTTCGTGGTTGCCCGTTCTGTCTGAAAAGGAATCGGTAGGCGAAGAGCTGGGCGCTTCCATAACCAGGGAGCGTGGTAGATAGATCTTGAATGTGGTGCCTGCCCCAGGTTGACTGGTAACCGATATATTGCCCCCACTTTTCTGGATGATGCCATAGACGGTGGAAAGCCCCAGACCGGTGCCTTCACCGATCGCTTTGCTCGTATAGAACGGTTCAAAGATATGTTCCATGGTTTCCTCGTCCATGCCAATGCCTTCATCGGCCAGTTCAATGTAACCATAGTCACCTGCATAAAGCCCATCGATGTTCATAGCCTGGTCTTCATCCAACGAGACATTAGCTGCGGTTAACAAAATCGTACCACCCTTCGGCATCGCATCGACGGCGTTCAGGATTAGGTTCATTAGAGCCTGTTCCAGCTGCGCATTTTCACTTTGTACCAGCCACAAAGAAGGCTCTACCTTCGTCTTTAAGTTGATGGCATCCGGAAGAACGCGCGCCAACAGGTCTACCAGCTTGGCAACCGTCTCAGGGATATCTACGTGCTCGGATAAAACGCTGTCTAGTCGGCTAAAGGCAAGAAGCTGTTGTGTGATTTCAGTTGCTCGATTGCCAGCGTGCTCAATTTCGCGAAGCTGTTGTCGCATGTCTGTCCCTAGGTCTGGTCGTTCGATGAGCATTTCGGTATAACCTCGAATGACCATCAGAAGGTTATTGAAATCGTGAGCGACTCCGCCTGCCAGTGTTCCTAATGCTTCAAGG
>JAQWQN010000239.1 GCA_029244465.1 Pseudomonadales bacterium | reverse complement strand
CATCGCGACCATATTCGGTGAGTGTATGCCATAGGTCATGCATGTCTCGCTGGCGGGTGCCAAAGCGCATCAAATCGCCCTGCAGATGGTTGAATTGACCGTCCTCTTTGCTCGCTTCAACTAAGCCATCTGCGTTGATGTTCTCGCGGCCAACGAAGGATAAGTAGTGTCGGCCAAGGCTTGATTGCGGTAATGTACTGAGCGCCGTTTGATCGAGAAGGGTGTCTAGAAGTTCGATCTTTTCGGCGAGTACGCGTTGACCGGGTTCGGTCTGTCGAAAGCGGGCTAGCCCTTTTTCTAGAGCGGGTCCTGAAAGTGCGCGAATGACCGCAAAGACCTCGTGAGTTTGTTCCGGATCAGCAATCAACCGACGCAGAGCGTGCCAGGCGATAAATGGTCGCATTCGATTTGTAGTCATTCGCGCTCTGTTATTGACAGTGGTTTTGATAATATCCTTATTAACATTAATGTCAATAAGGTGTGCAGAGAAATCTGAAAGAGTTCTACCTAAACGCGAATTTTGTAGCAAAGAAGAACCCAACGGAGAGTGGATAAAGTGACTGGCAGGCGCCGCCGTACGGCAGAGGAATCGCGCGCAAACATCTTAGACGTTGCGGCCAAACGCCTGCACGAATACGGTCTCGAAGGTTTGAACATCACTGGCGTGGCAGAAGAGGCGGGGATCTCTCATGCTACGCTCATTCACCACTTTGGTTCCAGTGGCGGCATGCGTGACTCCCTTTCTGACAAGATGACCGCCGATCTAATTCAGGACCTCATGGCCGCCTTCGATGCACATGTGCCAACCAGTCAATTAACGCGCAACGTGTTTAGTAACTTGGCGGAAGCAGGCCACGCGAAACTAGTGGCCTGGCGATCGCTTGAAAGTGGTAACGAAAGACGCGCGCAACAGGCGCATGCGTCGAACACCCCAAGCACGCGAGACCTCGCCGAGACGCAGGCATTGTTTCAAAAGTTGCTGTTGCGAGCGCAATCCGCACTTGCCGTGAAAGATTCCGGGGAAGTCCGAAGAGTCGTCTTTCTAGTCGCCATTGCGGCGGTCGGATATGGCATTGCCGGACCTGTGCTTGCACAAGTGTTAGGTATTGGTGACGAAGAGCTCGGCCAGTTTCCTGACTGGTTGACGCAACACTTACGCTTTAACAAATGAACTTTGGCAAGTAATACGATGACAATGAAACTCTATATGGTTCCCGCTGCTCCGAACCCGACAAAAGTAATGCTCTATGTTGCCGAACGAGCGGCGTCTGGTGATGCCCTACCGATTGAGACGGTACTTGTGAACACGCTTAAGGGCGAGCAGCGTAGTCCGGAACACTTGGCGCGAAACCCGTTTGGAACACTGCCCGTGCTAGAACTCGATGATGGCAGCTATTTAGTGGAGTCGTTGGGGATCATCATGTACCTCGAAGAAAGATTCTCTGCAGGGGCTTTACTGCCAGATGGTCTAGAAGATCGTGCACGGGCAAGAGAGCTAGAACGTATTGTTGAACAGCGGGTCGCGTTGCCTATGTCTCGCTATGTGCACGCGACTAACTCACCGCTTGGGCTGCCGCAGGACCCTAAAGCGGCAGCAGAGATTGAGGCGTCATTGCCGGCCGCAATGAACTACCTCGAGTCCTTGCTTGCCGATGGTAGGACTAACTTGCTCGGCGATAACGTCTCTTTGGCTGATTGCACGCTGCAGTCGGGGTGTCAGTTTGCGCGCTTCGGTAAGGCGAGTCTCCTTGGCGGCTATCCGTTGCTTGAAGCGTGGGATCAAAGATACCGCGAACGCCCGGCGGCACAAAAAGTGCTTAAATTCTAGAAGCGACGAATGCCAGACACAAAAAAGCCGGTGTCGCGAGACATCGGCTTTTTTGTGCCTGGCACCTCTCTTACGTGCCGGCTTAGGCGGCTTCTTCGTTGAGGCTTTCGAGCTGTGTCAAAGCTTGTGAGAGCGCCACATAAAACCGATCAGGATCGAAATCGTCCTGCATCCATTCGTATAAACTGTCGTCCTCAAGCGCCACATCTAAGTTGTCCAAATAGTCACTCATCACAATTCCTTTTGTTTTACGTGTTTGGGTCGCACGAGGAATAATAAGTGATGGTGAACTGGTCTCTGTGAACCAGTTCACCTTTTGGACGCTAAGTGCGTCGCTACAGCATTTCTCCCGCGATCAGTTCGAGCGCCTCTGGCTGTTGACAACCTAAGAGCATCGAACTGACGTGGCCGTTTGCGCCGGCCGTTTTCCAGCGACCAAGCCGTTCTTTAATGCGATCGGCTGGCCCGACCAGGTGACAAGCGTCGATCAGTTCTGCGGGAACAGCCGCCGCCGCCTCATCCTTCTTACCGCTCAAGAATAGGTCTTGAATTTGTACGGCTGCGTCTTCGAACCCGAGTGCCTTCGCGTAGTTGTTGTAGAAATTTTTATCTCTCGCGCCCATGCCGCCAATGTAGAGCGCCATGTTTGCGCGGATTGGCATCATGCACTGTTCAACATCGTCACCCATGATCACGGTGACGAAGGGTGAGACATCAAATTGCGTGAGGTTCTTTTCGCCCGCGCGGTCAAATCCTTTTTGGATGTCTGGCTGGAAGACCGCGTATTTTTCCGGATCCATCCATATCGGGAAAAATCCGTCGCAGACTTCTGCCGCACCCGCAACGCCGGCCGGGGTGATGCTTGCAGAATAGATCGGGATATCTTCTTCGCAGTGCAGAATGCTCTTGAGGGGCTTGCCCAGGCCGCTAGACCCTTCGCCGGTATAAGGCATTTGGTAGATGCTGCCGTCAAAGCTAACTTTGTCTTCTCTGGCAAAAATTTGCTGCATGATCTGTACATACTCTTTCAAGCGCGTAATGGGCTTGCCATAAGGTACACCATGCCAACCCTCGACCACCTGCGGGCCCGAAGCACCTAAGCCGCAGATGAATCTGCCGCCAGAAAGTTCGGCCAGACTCATGGCGGTCATCGCCGCCATTGCTGGGGTGCGTGCTGGCATTTGCATGATGGCGGTGCCAACGTTGATTTTCGTTGTCTGGGCAAGTATCCAAGCGGCGGGGGTTACAGCGTCTCCTCCCCAAGCTTCTGCTGTCCACACCGAATCATAGCCTAACGCCTCAGCATGCCGGATGGCGTCCAAGTTGATATTGACGCGCGCACCGATGCCGCCGCCTAGAATTCCAAGCTTCATATAAGACTCCTTTTAGTGATCATCATTTACCTTCGAAAACGGGTTGGGTCTTTGCGACGAATGCGCGCGCGGCGTTTTTGTGATCGTCGGTCAAACCTGCGTGTACGTGGTGCGTCGCTTCTAAGTCAAGGCAATCAAGCGCGCCTGCACCCTGTGCTATACGGTTAAAGTTCTCCTTCATGTAGCGATAGGCAACCGGTGGTCCTGCCGCTAGGCGACGAGCAAGGGCGATTGTCGCCGTCTCCAGTTCATCAGCTGCAACCACCTGATTGGCGATGCCGAGGCGCAGACACTCATCGCTCGTTACTCGGTCCGAGAGGAAATAGATTTCGCGCGCTTTACCTTGACCGACGAGCTGTGACAAAAAGTAGCTGCCACCGTAATCGCCACTGAAGGCTACCTTAGCGAAGGCGCTGGTGATAAACGCGTTGTCCGCCATGATGCGCATATCGGCGGCGAGCGCCAGAGCAAGACCGGCTCCGGCGGCCGCTCCGGGCAGACTGGCTAGGACCGGTTTTGGCATTAGATGCATACGCCCTGCCGTTGCCCGTTGATTGAGACGTTGTGCATGAATGCGTTCATCAAGCGTCGCGACTCGGCCTCCGTCACCGCCACCGCTGGCCATACCTTTGACATCACCGCCTGCACAAAAAGCACCGCCTGAGCCCGTCACAACGACAGCGCGCACGTCTGGGTCGGTTTCGGCTTGCTCGAGGGCTCTCGCTAGCCCCTGCGTCATCCCGCCTGACATCGCGTTGCGTGCTTCGGGTCTGTTTAACGTGATGACCGCAACGTTGTCTTCTATATAAGCAAGACAATCTTTTGTACCCAGATCGATTTCTACCTTAGCCATGGTTTCCCCTATCCCTTATTGCATGTTTCGGTCAATGGGATGTTCGCAAATCCTGTTCGAAAGTGCGAGCTTATGGCGTTACGCGACTGCGCAACCTGCAATGCATTGTTGTTGTGACAAGTTCCGCAGCGTCGTTGTGTACAAAGTGGTTGGCATTAGGAACTGTGACGGTCGTTAGATCAGCGTTGATTCAATCCCAGCTGTTATTTAGCCCGTCAGAGTGCGAGGCACGATTTTTGAGCCCAGGAAAGATGAGGGTTGGCAACTCGAGTATTGGTGGTGCCGGCGGCAGCGGTGTGCTGGGACTTGTGGATAGTTTGCTTTGTAGAAGTTCAACATCCGGGCGAAGCTACTGCGTCTGAAGGCGACTTGCCAGGCGACTGCGCCGCCCTAGTTGTGACCGACGATCGAGGCATTATCTGGCAGCATGCCGAACAGTAGGCATGCAGCCAGTGTTAGCAGGTTTTGGCGTGTTGCTTATTCAAAGCTTGCCAGGGTTTGATCGGTACGTGTTTGAAATTACTGGCATTGGAACTTGCCATCGATGTGCTTGGCGCTCTTTGGGTAAGCGCATGTCGGGCGAACATTGCTTCTTTGCCCGACTTCGAGTTCCTGCCAAGTGTCGAACTGAGCCGGCGCGACCTCGTTTTCGACCCAATCGACTAACGGCGTCATTGAATCGAAACGGTCGGGTCCGGCCCCGCCGCGGCAATGGAAGACACCTGGCAGCAGGAAGACTCGGAAATAGTTGTCGACTTCACTGTCAAGGGCTTGCACCTGATCCCGATAGGAGATCAGCGTCAGTGGGTTGATGTCCGGATCTGCCCAACCAAAATAGCTCAGGATTTTGCCACCCCTGGCTTTGAGCGGGCTCAGATCTGGGTCTAGCGCGTCTACGACCGCGCGAAATTCTTCTAAACCGTCCGGGTGCGTCACGTAATCGAACTCAGTCCAATCAAAGTCAGGGCGATCTTTAAAGAAAACCATATAGCGAAAAAAATCAGAACCGAGTTCGTCCAGCAGGGTTCGACCGTTCGGGTTAATCAACCATGGAAACCAGCCGGTGCGTTGTGTACCGCCGAAAGTCGTGCCAACGACCTCGCTACCGACCGGAATGGCAGGGTAGATTTCTTCGCCGGCGAGGACGACGGGTGCGTAATATTGTTTTAGCGCGTTAATCTCTTGGACATCGAAGCACTGTACGGTGTCTTCGCCCCGGCACTTCGGCAATTGCTCGACGTTGAAATCGCATGCTCGTGGGTCGCTGATCAAACCATCCCTCATACCGTCGACAGCGTCGCATCGTGCATAGATATGTTTAGACAGTTCGACCACTTCAGCTTCCTCTAAACCTGACCTGGTTATCGCGGAGACGCGCCAGGCTTGAGAAAACTTAAGACCTGAATAGTCAGCGGCCGGTGCCCCGGCAACGATGCCGTCGAAGTCGTCGGGGAAACGTTGCGCGCTAATCATCGCTTGCCGCCCCCCTGTTGAGCAGCCATCCCAGTAGCTGTGGTTGGGTGCTTGAGTGAAGAAGCTGTGCGCGATGCGTTTGGCGGAAGTGACGGTTAAGTGGACAGCGCGAAAACCATAATCCACCAATTTGTGGAAGTTATTGTGGGCAAAGGTACCACCGGGCTCTGCGCGTCGGTCGTGGCCAGTATCAGTGTAGGCTGTCGCGAAGTTTCGACGCAGCGCTCTGTTGCGTGCAAGTTGTTTGCCGGGATCATCCGCTGGCGTACCGGCGAGACCGCCGTTGCCGTACATGTAGAGGCGACCGTTCCACGCCAAGGGTAAATTTACCTCAAACCGAACCTCGCTTTGCACAAGGCCAGAGACCCTGCAGTGTTCTGGCAGATCTCCGGATGCAGCAATTTGCTTTGCGCTGATGACGGTGTAGTCGTAATTGGAGGTAGCGATTAAATCTTTGCAACGCATGCTGGCTTGGTAGGGTGTGGCTTCGTAATCGATACTCCCGGTCCCGGAATTTGCGAACTGCTCCGCGGACGCGGGGACTGCCAAGGCAAAAAGCGCGAGAGGAAGCGTCAGGGTACGAAAAGACGCTTTTAATGTTTGGGCCACTGGCGGGTCTCCACTGTGTGAAGTACGCAGTTTGGCGAATCAGACTCGAGCGGTAAACCAGTAGGAGAAGGAATATTCTGCCCTATGTTAAGGCCGTCGAACGCGCCTTTTCAGCCGGTCCAGCTTTTCC
>JAQWQN010000217.1 GCA_029244465.1 Pseudomonadales bacterium | reverse complement strand
GGCCGAAGTCGAACGAGCGACGGCCGCCTACCTGCGACCTTACCTGACCGTGGCTGTCAGCGAGAATGACGAAGCCAAAGCGCGCGAGGCAGCAAGAAAACGGGTTGCAGGTTTGACCATCAGCTCCTGGCAGGACCTGGTCCAGGCCAGCCTGCCTATCGTGGAAGCCGCTTTGAAAATCATGAAACAGGCAGAAGAGCATGCGCCCAACGAATTGCTAAGCGTCTATGGGACCTATCGGGCGCACGAACAAGCGCTGGCTGATTATTTGCATGCTCAGCAGAACGGTGCGCCGGGTGATCATTTTCTTTTTAGCTACTTAACGTTACTGCGGCGCGAGAGCGCTCAGGCGTCAAGGTAGGGGTCGGTGACCGGGTTAGATCAGACAAGGTGCTCGCCACGATTGGTCCTAGCGACCGTGCTAGTGCGTCTGATGCGAAGCCCTGCAACGGTGACGTCAGTCGATGAAGGGGAACACAAACCTGCGCAATTAGTAACCGTGGGAGTCGTTAAATGCTAGGGCAGTTGATACGGGTGCAAGTGAAAGCAGGCAAGGTAGAGGAATTTGAAGCGTTGGTGACTCGGTCAATGCGGGGCGTGGTGGATAATGAACAAGGTGCCATCTACGATGTGCGGCGCGTTCACGGTGCCCAAGACCTATATCTACTATATTTCATTTCCTGAACAGGCTGCTTTTGATCGTTATATGGTGGCTGACTATCATGCGCAAATGTCGCCAAAAGTGGTTGCGCTGTTAGACGGCGAACCCATTTTTGAGCACCTGGACAGTTTCTAAGCTCGCGAGAGCACTTACTGAAAGGGTTATTCGTCTGTATCGTTGGCAATGATTAACGCCTGCCTCTTCAGGTATTTGTGCACCACTTCTTTTGTCGCCGGATTTTTCATCAGTTCCAGCAACTCATCTTCCAATTGTTCTTGAGACATTTGCTCAAGTTTCTTTAGGTAAGTGTCTCTGTCATAACTGACCACTGGGCGTTCCTCTTTTTGGTTGGTGGACGTGGCTGAAGCAACGGCTCTAGATCACTGGCTTGTACATCACTGGTCGCATTCTGGCCTGCAAAAGTTATGATTCGGTTGACGGATCATGCATTAACGAACCGCTGGAGTTGATCTCTCTAATCGGGCCTGAAATCGCTAACGTGCGCTCTGCGTAACCACCCGACTTGTGCCGACAAGCGGCGATACGCTAAAAATCTTCTCCCTGAGCGCTACGCTCGATGATTGTTGCCTGATCGACAGATAAGGGGTCGCCTCGCGCGATGATGCTTTCGGTGCGTGCGGAAAAGACCTCGTCCCAGGCCCGATTCGGTAGGATATAGACACTACCACGCTGAATAGACTGAAACACTTCCTCGGCGACCGCGGCTGGTTGTTTGCCTTGTGCCAGCACCGCTTGGCCCATAGCAATCAGATCTGGATTGATAGGCTCGGCATTGGTTGCGAGCGCGGTCGGGCGATTACGTTCTGCGTCAACAATATTGGTAGCAACGAATCCAGGGCAAAGAACAGAGGTGCCGATCGCGGCATTGCGCGCCTGTAAATCGAAGTACAGCGTCTCGGTCAGACACAACACAGAATGTTTGCTCACGCCATAAGGCCCCTGCCCGGGTAGCAATGCCGCGCCCGATGCGGTGTTGACGATGTGTCCATGCTCGCCGTGTGCCAGCATGCCGGGCAAAAAAGCCTGCAAGCCGTAGAGAACGCCTTGGAAGTTGACGCCCATAACCCAGTTCCAGTCCTCATTGGGGACCTCCCAGACTGCAAGTCCTGCTGAGGCGGTATTGGTTACACCCGCGTTGTTGCAGAGAACATGGACCTTGCCAAATTTGTCGATGGCGCGCTCAGCCAGACTTCTGACCGATGCTTCGACCATCGCATCTGTTACAACGCCGATGACTTGGGCTTGACGGTCATGAAGCAATTTCACCGCCTGATCCAGGGCATTTTCCTGAATGTCAGCCAACACAACCTGCATGCCTGCATCGGCGAAGCGTTGTGCCAGGGCGAAGCCAATACCGCTTGCCGCGCCAGTGACGACGGCCGTTTTACCTTCGACCTGTTGCATGTTGCTCCTCTGAGTCGTTGTTTGCGATTAGTTCACGCGTGCCTGTTCGTTGTCTTCGGGCACCTAGATGCGTCGTTTAGATGTTCGTTACTAGATGTTCGTTATGCTTTACTTTTTGTGATAATCAGAGGCAGATCGTCTCTTGGTCTGGTGAAGGGTACATAGAGAATTTTACCGTGCGCCTGTGCTTCACTTTGATAGCCGACTTGATGTTCTTTCAGCAGGTTAAACATCAGGCACTTAAACAGCATGTCAGCGAAATGCAACCCGATACACTTGTGAGCACCGCCGCCAAAGGGTGCCCACAGGAATTTACGCTGTTTGTGTTCCTGTCTCGCGTCAGAGAATCTTAATGGATCAAAGCGCCGGGGTTCAGTCCAGTACTCTTCCATATAGTGGGTGCCTGAAATCGATGTTGAGACCATGGTGTGGGAGGGGATTTCATAGCCGCCAATCTCGCACGGACGAATGGTTCGACGTATTACGCCAGGTACCGGGGGGTAGATTCTCAGTGTTTCTTTGAACGTGTAGTCCAGTTCGGGAATGTTGCTGCCCAGGTGATCGAAGGTTGGTGTGTCAGCGTCGATTTCACGCAGGCTATTTCTCAATTCTGCTTGCCACGCCTGATGTCCTGCCAGTTGGTGCATTGCCATGGTGAGTGCGCTGCTGGTGGTGTCATGGGCTGCGAATAAGAGAAACAACATGTGATCGGTGATTGCCTGCTCGCTGTAGTATTCACCGGCCTCATTTCTCTCTCGACAAAAGTGGCTGAGCATGTCGGTGCCGTCACCGTGACGCTTTTCTTCGATGCCTTGGCGAATGAACTGATCCAACACCTGTCTGCCTCGCAGGCCCTTTTGATAGGCGAACCCGGGCCAATTCTTTTTCACGATGCTGGTGGCACCGGCTGCAAAATCGATAAACGCTTTGTTGATGCGTGGCCCTTGTTCTTTCAATTGTGCGCCAAGGAAGACTTTTGCGGCAATGTCGAGAAGTAAAGTTTTTACCGCCGGGTAGAACCGCATGGGCTCATCCTTAGGCCACTCCCGCAGTCTGAATTGAACAATGTCGTTCATATGCTCGATATAGCCATGCAGTGATTCAGCCTTAAATGCGGTCTGCATGAGCTTGCGTTGCATTCGATGTGTTTCGAAGTCCTGAACGATGAGGCTGCCTTGGAAAAACTCGCCCACCATACCTTCCCAGCCGGCCTGGGAGGAAAACACCTTGTCCTGGTCAAGTGTGATCTGACGTACCAAGTCAGGACCCACGGTCGCGACGATATTCTGGAATCCCAGAGACTGTTTAAACACCGGGCCGTAGCGACGATGGTTGTTGAGAACCCAAGATACGTTATCGTTGATAAAGGTAAACGTGTGACCGATCAGCGGAAGACCATAGGCGCCAGGAATCATCGAAAGATCGCGATTGGTCCTCTCTCTCATGTAAGCGTGATTGGTCATCGATCGTTTTCCGTTATGCCGCCATGACGTTCTGCGCGACGTCTTCTAGCGTGGCGATTTTCTGATCTTCAGTAAAGGAGAAGAACAGCTGATCGTGAGTCTGCCTCAAATCTGAAACACGGGGGATTGCAGGCAAGGGCATGAGTTAAACCAGACCTTGTCTAAGAGAGCTCTCTGTCAGTTTCTGTGTCTAAACTCATTGCCTGAGACAGTGCTTCTTGCAGTTCACCGTTGGTAAATGGCTTTTGCAACACCGCCACAACCTCGTCTGCACCTATCTGGCCTCCCATTTCAGCATCCCAGTAGCCACTCATCAATAGCACTGGTATCTCGGGCCACGAGCGCTTGATTCTTCTCATGCACTCAATCCCATTCATTTCCGGCATGGATACATCAAGTAAGGCAGCCCCTATAGCTTGACTTTCTCGGCCTAAAAATTCTAACGCATCAGCGCCGCTGTTCCGTGGTATTGGTTTGAAACCGAATCCGCTGAGAATCCGGGCCATCAGGTTCGTCACGGATTCTTGGTCATCTACTATCAAAACCCCTCTGGCTTGGGGGTTTGATTCGGTGACAGGTTTCCATTTTGTTCGTTTTGAACTCATCGGTTTAGACGGTAAATAAATGACAAACGTTGAGCCATCAGCGGTTGAATTCATTTCAACCGCGCCATTGTGGCTAGTAACAATGCCGCGCACCGCACTTAAACCCAGGCCATGCCCGGCTTGTTTCATAGAAAAGGCGGGTTCAAAGATCAATTCTTGTATAGCGGGGTCGATCCCGGAACCCTTGTCCGCGACTTTGAAATAGACAAATTCGCCAGGTTCAGCTGCACAGATCGCAAACTGCTGTAATGCGTCTGCCGTCAACGATCTTTGACCTGTCGACAGGACAACCTCGCCGCCATGGTCTTCAGAGGCTTCCGCCGCGTTTACGACAAGGTTGAGGATCAGCTGGAAAAGCTGTGCCCTTTCGATCTCAACGGGATTGGTCTGCTGCACGCCATCAAGAATTAGCTCGCAGCCTTTATTTGACACCAACGCGTTGAGCTCAGACATCTCGCGTATGACATCAGCGACAACCAATTGCTCCAAAACAATCGAACCTGGCCCGGACACATACATTAATTGTTGGGAGAGCAGGGCCGCTCGATCTGTTGCATCCTTGATGTCGTGCGCTGACTCTCTTTCGTTGACGCCAAAATGGGTCGCGTTTTGCAACAGTTCTGCATGACCGCGAATTGCGGTAAACATATTGTTCAAGTCGTGGGCGACTTGTCCAGCTAAAGCCGAGATGCCCTCCAATCGTTGCCGTTCAAGGACCTCATCTTTGCGTTGCTTTTGCCCGATTTCTCGTTCCGATTGCTCGGTTAAATCATCGATCCAACCTAATACACAAGGTGTCTTATCTTGCTCAGTTTGGCCTGGATATCCCACTATCCTGATATTTCGTCGAGTGCCGTCGGTTCTGATGATGCCCAACTTAAAGTCGTAGGGCTTGTTGTTAAAAATCTCTGCCGCGACCGCCGCATTAGAGGGACTCAATATCTCGACTAGTTGATCCCGTCCGAGTTCGTTTGAATCGGTGCCAAGAATATCGCTCGCCTTGCTGCTGAGTTGAGCGATTTCGAATCCGAGATCGACACGGAAGCTACCTATTCCTGAGAGATGTTGGACTTTCGTCATAATCTCTAAGTTAGCGGTTAACTGAAATCGAATAGCTTGTTGATAGAGTACAAATAGCGAAATTAAAATTGTCACAAACGTCGCCATGACCCTGAAATAAACCGGTTGGACGTCAACAAAGTAAAAGTAACTGAGGAGCCAGCCGCTCCAAAGCAAGAAGATAACCAAGGCGATCGACAGTAGCGTGGCTGTCCTCGACGTCGTCAGAGACATCGTCGCTAGCGCGAGCAGATAGGCTGCGAAAAAACCGGGATAAAGCTGCAAAGCCAGGTCGGCAACGAAACCGCCAACACAAAGGGCAATCGTCGCTGCGTAGCAATACCTATCGCGACCTGCAGTTGCCAAAGTATTTACCTTTTGAAACGGACATTGAACCGAGCCCTACGTTAATTGGGGTGAGGGTCATAGGACGCTAAGCGCCGAGTATAGCTGTTCGGGCGGCACCGTGCGACGAACAAATCACGCTGAGGGTCGAAGGTTAGCGCCTGTTTCATGCCGTCAATAATCGCTTGTAATGCTGCCTGTCTAGACCCGAGTGGGTCATCGATACGAGGCAGATAATGCGTATGAGTTTTTCTGCTACGGCGTATGCTCGGACATTCATCGGGAGGGCTCAAGCAGTCCCGAAACAAGCGTCTCGGTATGACGGATTAATGAGGTCGCGCTAGCCTTCAATGCAAGTGCCGTCATCACCGCCATCTGGCGGTGTCGCAGGTTAGCGTGCAACACCTCTGCATAGAGCGACTCGACCTGTCCGGAAATCCTACGCGAATGATCAGGACACGCGGGTCTGCCAGTCGAGCACATGCCGTGCTCCCCTTCGCTGCGAAACAAGCGAGGGTGGACGCAGTCGACCACGGATAGATTCGTGCAGATATTGACTTTGGTGAACTGCTTGTTGTTGAACGGGTATCCGCGTGCAGAGCTAGAAAAAGGCTGGGGTGAATCGACCCCAATCTTCCCCGCAGGGTGGATATTCCCGTAAACTATCGTTTTATCCACACAGAGAGATACGAAGTGCAGTTTGATGATGTCTTCCTCGGACGCCGCAGCATTCGAGGTTATAAACCCGATCCAGTGCCAAAGGCACTGATTAAGGAAGTTTTGGCACTGGCAATGCGTTCTCCGTCATCGATGAACACGCAGCCGTGGAATTTCACGATCGTCTGCGGCGAACCTTTGTCTCGCATTCGTGCGGGTAACACGGAGCGTAATCTCGCCGGGGTACCGCATTCTCGCGAGTTTCGCATCGGCCAGGCGTTTGCAGGGCAGCATCGGGACCGTCAGGTTGGGGTTGCCAAGCAATTGTTTGCTGCGATGGGTATCGCGCGGGAAGACAAAGAAGGGCGCCAGGATTGGGTGCTCCGCGGCTTCCGTCAGTTTGATGCGCCGGTCTGTGTGATTATTACCTACGACCGGGTGCTGGCAGATAGCGATGACACAGCTTTTGACTGTGGTGCAGTAACCACAGCTCTGGTCAATGCCGCTTGGTCTCGTGGCCTGGGTGCGGTGATTAACAGCCAAGGTATTATGCAGTCGCCGGTAGTGCGCGAGCATGCGCAGATTGCTGATGATCAGGTGATTATGAAGGCGGTTGCGCTGGGTTGGCCGAATGACGATTTTCCAGCCAACGCGGTAGTCTCAGAACGCAAAAGCGTTGAAGAAGCGGCGTCTTTTTTAGGCTTTGACGACTGAGGGTTGCTATTCTGGTATAGCCCTGTCGGTGGCGGACAACCGCTACCGTCGGCTAGAAAGGGTGTGGCGGGCGATGTTCAAAAGCAGGCGATAGTGCTGCCGCAGAGCTTAGTCTTTTGGTCTAACATTCCTGTTAAGGTTGCGCGTCGTAGTGGCTCTGAGGTGGGTTATTTGTGCTCGATTGGCCCTGCCCGTGATGACTGCCGCCGGACGATCTGTCTTGACCGATTGATGGGTCAAATCTTGCTTTCTATCGTTTTGTCTGTGGCTAATGTCCGGTCAAGG